>JBILUM010000071.1:0-7970 GCA_044370995.1 Ilumatobacteraceae bacterium
GAGCACGGCGCGATCGGTCGCGGCGATGTCGGCCGGATCACCCGACAGGGCGACCCAGCGGAACGGGCCCTTGCCCTCGCAGAACAACGGGCGGATGTACGCGGGCAGGAAGCCCGGGTAGTCGAACGCCCGCTCGAAGCCGCCGAGCTGGGCCTCGGTGCGCAGGCTGTTGCCGTAGTCGAACACCTCGGCGCCATTGTCGAGGAAGCCCACCATGCCGCGGCAGTGCATCGCCATCGACTCGCGCGACCGACGGATGAGCTCCTGCGGGTCGGTGCGGGCCATCTCGGCGGTCGCCTCGGGGGTGAGGTCGGCCGGCACGTAGCTCAGCGGATCGTGGGCGCTGGTCTGGTCGGTGACGATGTCGGCCGGGAAGTCCATCGCGAGCAGTTGCGGCACGAGCACGGCCGCGTTGCCGACGAGGCCGACCGACAGCGCACGCTTCGCGTCGCGTGCCTCGATGCATCGGGCGATGGCGTCCTCGACCGAGTCGGCGATCACGTCGAGGTAGCGGTGCTCGACTCGCCGCTCGGCGCGCCAGGCATCGACCTCGATGCACAGTGCGACGCCACCGGCCATCGTGACGGCGAGCGGCTGCGCCCCGCCCATGCCGCCGAGGCCCGCGGTGAGGGTGATGGTGCCGGCGAGCGTGCCGCCGAATTTCTTGCGACCGATCTCGGCGAAGCACTCGTAGGTGCCCTGCAGGATCCCCTGGGTGCCGATGTAGATCCATGAGCCGGCCGTCATCTGCCCGTACATCGTGAGGCCCATCGCCTCGAGGCGACGGAACTCGTCCCAGTTGCCCCACTGCGGCACGAGATTGGAGTTGGCGAGCAGCACGCGCGGTGCCCACTCGTGGGTGCGGAAAACGCCGACCGGCTTGCCGCTCTGCACGAGCATCGTCTCGTCGGCCTTGAGCGTGGTGAGCGTGCGCGCCATCGCGTCGAACGCGTCCCAACTGCGCGCGGCGCGACCGGTGCCGCCGTAGACGACGAGGTCGTCGGGTCGCTCGGCCACCTCGGGATCGAGGTTGTTGTGCATCATCCGGTAGGCCGCTTCCTGCGGCCAGCCGAGACAGGTGAGATCGGCGCCGCGGTCGGCGCGGACGGGACGGGGACCGGACATCTACAGGACCTCCAACGGGCCGATGGTGGATTCGACAGCGGCGAGCACGCTGCCGTCGGCGAGGCGTTGCTCGGCGATGCGCAGGTCGGGTGACAACCAGCGATCGGAGCCGGGACCGGCGACGTCGCGGCGCAGCACCTCGAGCGCGGCACCCGTGGCCGGGCCCGGTTGCAGCGGGGCGCGCAGGTCGAGTGCGGCCGCGGCGCACACCAGCTCGACGGCCAGGATGCGGCGCAGGTTGTCGACGCTGCGGCGGAGCTTGCGGGCGGCCGCCCACCCGTTGGACACGTGGTCCTCCTGCATCGCGCTCGTTGGCAGCGACTGGGTGCTGGCCGGTACGGCGAGGCGCTGGTTCTCCATCGCCATCGCGGCCTGGGTGTAGTGGGCGATCATCAGGCCGCTGTTCACGCCGGCGTCGGGGGTGAGGAACGGCGGCAGGCCGTGCGACCGGCCCACGTCGAGCAGCCGGTCGGTTCGCCGTTCGCAGATGGCCGACAGCTCGCTCACGGCGATGGCCAGGAAGTCGCACACGAACGCGACCGGCGCACCGTGGAAGTTGCCGCAGCTCTCGACGCGACCGTCGGGCAGGATCATCGGGTTGTCGATCGCTGCATCGAGCTCGCGCTCGGCGATGGTGCGGGCGTGGGCGATCGTGTCGAGCGCTGCCCCGTGCACCTGGGGCGTGCAGCGCAGCGAGTAGGCGTCCTGCACCTTGCCGTCGCCCGTGCGGTGGCTGGCCACCATCGGCGAGTCGGCCAGGATCCGCTGGAGGTTGCGTGCGCTCACGGCCTGACCCACCTGGGGGCGCAGCGCCTGGAGGTCGGCGGCGAAGGCGCGGTCGGTGCCGAGGATGCCCTCGACCGTCATGGCGGCGGTGACGTCGGCGATGCGGGCCAGTGTCGACAGGTCGTGCAGCGCGAGGCACAGCATGCCGAGGATGCCGTCGGTGCCGTTGATGAGGGCCAGGCCCTCCTTGGCGCGCAGCGTGACGGGCTGGAGCCCGGCCCGGGCGAAGGCCACCGACGTCGGCACCATCAGGTCGTCCGGGCCCCACACCTCGCCCTCGCCGATGAGCGAGAGGGCGCAATGGCTCAAGGGTGCGAGGTCGCCGCTGGCGCCGAGCGATCCGTGTTCGCGCACCACGGGTGTGATGTCCTCGGCGAGCAGCGCGAGCTGGAGGTCGACGATCTCGGGGCGGACCCCCGAGTGCGCCATCGCCAGGCTGCGGGCGCGCAGCAGGAGGAGCGCCCTGACCACCTCGGGTTCGACGGTGTCGCCCATGCCGGTGGCGTGGGAGCGGACGAGGGCGACCTGCAGTTCTGCGGTGCGTTCCGCCGGGATCACCGTGGCGGCCAACGAGCCGAACCCGGTGGTGACGCCGTAGACGGGTGTCTCGCCGGCGACGAAGCCGTCGACCAGCGCCGCTGACCGTTCCATGGCCCGGCGAGCGTCGTCAGCGAGGCGGACCGGAGCGTGCCGGCGGGCCACGGCGACGACGTCGCCGATGGTGAGGCCGCGGCCCTGCAGGGTCACGTGAGCGGCGGTGGAGGCGTTCCCCGGTGTTTCCATCAGGCGGCAGAGCCTGCCATACTGCGCAACATGTCGCAAGCACTCGACACCGCCCGTGCAACCGACCGTGGGCTCAGCCTCGTGCGCGAGGTGGCCGACAACCCGCACGGGCTGCCGCTCGCCGATCTCGCCCGGGCGGTCGAGCTCAGCGCCAGCACCGCGCTCCGGCAGCTGCGCTCGCTCGAGGCCGCCGGCTTCGCCGTGCGTCGGTCCGACGGTGCCTGGGTGCCAGGCCCCGAGTTGCTGCGGATCGCACGCAACCTCGCCACCCACGCCACCCTCCCCCGGTTGGCCGAGCCGGTGCTCGCATCGTTGGCCGAGCTGCTGGGTGAGTCGGCGTACCTCGCAGAGCCGGCCGATGCCCGTACCGCGGTGTACGTGGCGATGGAGTCCGGCACCCACGCCGTCCGGCACGTCAGCTGGCTCGGGCACACCGTGCCCCGTCGCGGCACGGCCGTCGGACGTGCGCTGGTCGCGGATGTCGACGCTGATGGCGTGGCGGTGCGCGAGGACGCGGTGGAGAGCGGCATCACGGCCGTGTCCGCACCGGTCCGTGACGCGAGCGGTCAGGTCGTCGCGGCCGTGAGCGTGGTGGGTCCGTCGTTCCGCCTCGCCGGTCCGGCGCTCGCCGGTGCCAGGGGGGCGGTCGCCGAACACGCGGCGCGCCTGTCGCACGCCGCCGGCTTCGCGTTGCGCGACACTCGATGACGTGAACACACGTCTCCGCAGCCTTGTCGTCGCTGTTGCCGTCAGTGCCGTGTCCGTGCTCGCCGCGGCGTGTGGAGACGACGGCGCGCCCATCGCCGATAGGTCCTACGCGATCACCACGGTCCCGAGCGTCACCGAGGCGCCGCCGACGAGCGAGGTGCCCGGCACCACGGAGGCGGCGCCCGTGACGACCGCAGCGCAGACCACGACACCTGCGACGGAGGCACCCACCACGACTGCGGCACCCGCCGGATGGACGTCGGTCGGACCGATGCCCTCGCTCGCCTACCTGCCCTGCTGCGCGTCGAACTACGTCGGCGAGCCGTCGCCGGTGATCCCGGCCGACCCGGCCGCAGCACTGGCACCCGGCATCTACCGCGCCTTTCGCGAGCAGCCGGCCGCCGGCGAACCGGTGGAGACCGGCACGACCACGTTCTCGCTCGCTCCCTACGTCGCGTGCGGCACGCCGGACGTGTTCTGCGAGGAGGGCTTCGTCGACGGCGAGGTCGGGGTGGGCGCCGTCGCCCGGCAGGTGACGCTGCCGCTCGACGCCGATCTGCGGGTCGTCGTCGGTGGGTTCGCGTGCGAGGCGGACGACTCGAGCTACGTCACCGATCACCAGGCGGCGACCGGCGTGGAGTTGGCTGCCCTGCAGGTGGAGCTCGACACCGCGTACGCCACGGTCGTCGCCCCGCTCGTCGAGGCCGACACCCCGTTCGACGACTACGCCACGATCTTCGCCGAGCCGCTCGGCGGGTTCAGCGTGCCGTGCCTGTTCGCC
Organism: Ilumatobacteraceae bacterium; assembly: GCA_044370995.1. Taxonomy (GTDB): domain Bacteria; phylum Actinomycetota; class Acidimicrobiia; order Acidimicrobiales; family Ilumatobacteraceae; genus VFMC01. The sequence goes on from JBILUM010000071.1 coordinate 4,184, forward strand.
GGCCAGCTCCAGTTCCAGGGCAGCGCCGGTCCCGCCATCCTCCTCCAGGTGCTCGGGGTGTACGACGATGCGGTCGGCGAGGTCGTGGTGCCGCCGTCGATCTCGATCGCGGTCATGTACATGACGGCCCTCGAGGTCGCCGCCGACGGCTCGCTGACCCTCTACTTCTACGCCGGCTTCCTCAGCTGACCCGTCGCCACCGGGTCGCGGAACCCGGCCGATTCGGGTCCAACGGCCCGGTCGCGTGCGGCCTCACGGGCGCACGATGACCTGGCAGGGCATCCACCCAGCTCCTCCGGACCGAGGCGCGGGTGACACCTCGGGAGGGACGCTCATGAGGAACGTGATCGTGATGGGTGCCGGTGGCCGTGACTTCCACGACTTCGCCCTCGTGTTCCGCGACGACCCAGAGGTGCGGGTCGTCGCCTTCACGGCGGCGCAGATCCCGGGCATCGACGACCGGCGATTCCCGGCCTCGCTGGCCGGTCCGTCCTACCCCGCCGGCATCCCGATCCGCCCTCAGGCCGAGCTGTCGCAGCTGATCCGCGACCACGGGGTCCACGAGGTCGTGCTCGCCTACAGCGACCTGTCGTACGCCGACGTGATGCACCTGTCGGCCGAGGTGCTCGCGGCCGGCGCCGACTTCCGGCTGCTCGGACCCGACGCGACGATGCTGCGGTCGACGAAGCCGGTGATCGCCGTGTGCGCATCCCGGACCGGCGCGGGCAAGTCGCAGACCACCCGGTACATCGGGCGCATCCTGCGCGACGCCGGCCTGCGGGTCGCGCTCGTCCGCCATCCGATGCCGTACGGGGATCTCGAGGCGATGCGCGTGCAGCGGTTCGCGACGCTCGACGACATCGAGGCCTCGAATCCGACGATCGAAGAACGCGAGGAGTACGAGCTGCCGGTGCGAGAAGGCATGGTGATGTGGGCGGGCGTCGACTACGAGGCGATCCTGTGCGCTGCCGAGGACGAGGCGGATGTGATCGTGTGGGACGGCGGCAACAACGACCTGCCCTTCTACCGACCCGACGTGATGGTGACGGTCGTCGATCCGTTGCGGCCGGGGCACGAGTGCGGCTGGTACCCGGGTGAGGTGAACGTGCGCCTCGCCGACATCGTCGTCGTCAACAAGGTCGACGTCGCCGCGCCTGCCGACATCGGCACCGTGATCGGCAACGTGCGCCGCCTGGCGCCCGACGCCGCGATCGTGCAGGCCGCATCGCCGGTGGTGCTGTCGGACGGTGCTCCCCTTACCGGTGCCCGTGTGCTCGTGGTGGAGGACGGGCCGACCGTCACCCACGGCGGGATGCCCTTCGGCGCCGGCACCGTCGCAGCGCGCGCCGCGGGCGCGCTCGAGCTGGTCGACCCGAGGCCGTTCGCGGTCGGCTCGATCGCAGCGACATTCGCGAAGTACCCGCACATCGGCGCAGTGCTGCCGGCCATGGGGTACGGGGAGCAGCAGCTCGCCGATCTCGCCGCGACCATCGCGGCGACGCCCTGCGACGTGGTCGTCACCGGCACACCGATCGACCTGTCGGGGGTGATCCATGTCGACCGACCGGTCCGCCATGCGTCGTACTCGCTGCGTGAGATCGGCTCGCCGGATCTCGCCTCACTGCTCGAGCCGTTCATCGCGTCGTGCCTGTCCGCAAGGACGGGCGCATGAACGCGGCCGACGAACACGGGTCCGACGGGGCGACGACCTCCGGCGACGGTCTCGTCGTGGTGGCCGTGGGTGGGAATGCGCTCGCTCGGCGCGGAGAACCCCTGAGCTGGAACAGCCAGCTCCGCAACGCACGCCTTGCCGCTGCCGCGATCGCGCCCGCCGCCGACGCGTGGCGGATGGTGCTCACCCACGGCAACGGGCCACAGGTGGGCATGCTCGCCCTCGGTGCCGAGGCGACGGCGGCCGCAGGAGGTGCCGTGCCCCTCGACGTCCTCGACGCCGAGACCGAGGGGATGATCGGCTACCTGCTCACCCAGGAGTTGTCGAACGCGCTGCCCGGTCGGGAGTTGGTGGCGATGGTGACCCGGGTGGTGGTGGATCCGGCCGACCCGGCGTTCGCCCACCCGACGAAGCCCGTCGGGCCCGTGTACGACGAGACGACGGCGACCGACCTCGCCCTGCACCACGGCTGGTCGATCGGTCGCGACGGCAACCGGTGGCGGCGGGTCGTGGCGTCGCCGGAGCCGAGGACGATCGTCGAGCTCGCCTCGATCCGACTGCTCGTCGATGCCGGCACGCTGGTGATCTGCGGGGGCGGCGGCGGCGTACCGGTCGCCCCGGACGGCGAGGGCGGATTGCGTGGTGTGGAGGCGGTCATCGACAAGGACCTCGCCTCAGCGGTGCTGGCGGTGTCGCTGGGGGCGCACCGCCTGGTGCTGCTCACCGACGTCGACGCGGTGTACGACGGGTGGGGCACCTCGGGACAACGGCCGATCGGCCACACGTCGGTTGCGGAGATGCGGGCGCGGTCGTTCGCAGCCGGGTCGATGGGACCGAAGGTGGAGGCCGCGTGCAGATTCGTCGACGAGACCGGCCATCCGGCGATCATCGGGTCGCTCGACGACGCAGCGGCCGTCATCCGTGGCGACGCCGGCACGATCGTGACCCGCTGACCCGCTGACCCGCCGTCTCGGCGACCTCGGCGATGCACGTCGAGCCGGCCGGTGCGGGTGCCGATACCCAACCGTGCACCTCGATCGCCGGCTCGGCCCGTCCCGCGATCGGTCCCTCGAGTTCCTCGTGCTGCTCCTGCTGCTGCTCGCGGCCGTCGCCGCGGCCACGGTGCTGCGGCCGTCCGACACCGGTGACTTCTGGTACTTCGCCGACCGCGCCGCCGACCTGTTCGGTTCGTCAGGTCTCCACGTGTATGCCGACCATCCGAAGATCCAGTCGGGCCCGATCACGCTGCTCGTCGCGGGGGCGATCGAGTCGATCGACCCCGGTGGCTTCGTGCTGGTGCCGATCTGCAGCGCTGCGCTGTGCTTCGCGACGATCGCGTCGCTCGCCTCGCTGCGTGGCGCCCGGGAGCGATCGCCGTGGATGCTGCTCGGTGGCGGGCTGCTGCTCGTCGTCTGGTGGTGGTATCTCGCCATGTACGGTCACCTCGACGATGCCGTCGTGCTGTTCCTCGCCGCGATCACGCTCGTCGCGATCCAACGGGGCCGCCATGTCCCGGCAGCGGTCGCCGTCGGACTCATGCTCGCCGTCAAGCCGTGGGCGGTCTTCCTGCTCCCGCTGACCCCCCGACCGACGGAGCGGGGCTGGCGTCGCGTCGCCATGCCGGCGGTGAGCGTCGCGGTCGGCGCCGTCTGCTGGGCCCCGTTCCTCGTCGCCTCGTCCGGCACGCTCGACGGCATGCGGCCACCCGTCCTGGTGGCCGCCGATTCCGTCGTGCAGCTGTTCGGTGCGAACGTGGGTGGCGACGTGCCGGCGGTGCTGCGGATGGCGCAGCTGACCATCGCACTCTCTGTGGTCGCGGTGGTCGTCTGGCGTGGACACCCGGAGGCGGCGCTGCTCGGCGGTGTCGCGGTCCGCCTCGCGCTCGACCCGGCGACGTGGGAGTACTACACCGTCGGCCTGGTCCTCGGTGCCCTCGTGTGGGACCTCGAACGGTCACGCCTGCGCTGGCCGGCAGCGACGGTGGCCGTCACCCTGCTCGTGCCGCCCGAGGTGTTGTACGAGCTGCCGGGGCTGCGCTCCTCGCTCCGTCTGATGGGCTGTGTGCTCGCGCTGGGGATCGTGACCTGGACGGTCGGCTTCAGCCGGCGGCCGATC
>JBILUM010000072.1:0-7958 GCA_044370995.1 Ilumatobacteraceae bacterium
GACCCGAGCGGCCAGCATCGCGTGGTACCCGCTCATGATCCGGGCCACGTCCTCGACCGACTCCCGGACATCGAACCCCACCTCCTCGCCACGGGTGTAGACGGGATGCCCGCCGAGTTGGACGACGGCCATCTCCATGCTGTGCCGCGTTCGGTTGGACGGCTTCTCGAACACGAGCGCCACACCGCCACCCTGGAGCGGACGGCCGAGCGACTCGATCGGCGCCTCGGCCAGGTCGAGCACCTCGTCGAGCTCGGCGATCGTGAGATCGGTGATCTCCAGGAAGTGCCTCACGACGTCGCCCCGTCGTTCGTGCCCGCGGTGTGCGCCGCGACGACCTCGGCGATCAGCGCGACGGCTTCGTCGATCTCGGCCTCGCTCACGGTGATCGGCGGCGCCAGACGCAGAGCGGTGGCCGTGACGGCATTGGTGACGAGCCCACGGGCGAGCAGCTCGGTGTAGACCGCCTTGGCATCGCCGCTCTCGCCGAGCTCGGCGGCGAGCAACAGCCCCTGTCCACGGACCGACCGCACGCCAGGGATCGCGGCCAGCCGGTCGCGGAGGTACGCGCCGCGTTCGGCGGCCAGCGCCGGGGCGTCGATGCGCCGCATCTCCCCGATCACTGCGCTGACCACAGCGGTGGCGATCGCCGTACCGCTGTACGTGCTGCCGTGATCGCCCGGCACGAATGCCGCAGCCACCTCGTTGCGGGCCCAGACGGCGCCGACCGGGAAGCCGTTGCCCATCGCCTTGGCCATCGTGACCACGTCGGGCACCACACCGGCGTGCTCGAACCCGAACCAGCGCCCGGTGCGGGCGAAGCCGGTCTGCACCTCGTCGACCATCATCAGCATCCCGCGCTCGTCACACAGCGCACGGATGCCCCGGAGGTACTCGGCGTCGGCCGGTACGACACCGCCCTCGCCCTGCACCGTCTCGATGAGCACCGCCGACACCGACGGATCGATCGATGCCTCGAGTGCCGCGAGGTCGCCGAAGGCGACGTGACGGAACCCGTCGGGCATCGGGAAGAAGGGCTCGTGCTTGGCGGGCTGACCGGTCGCCGCGAGGGCGGCGAGCGTGCGGCCGTGGAAACTGCCGTAGGCGCTGACCACCACGTGGCGGCCCCGGCCGCCGAACTTTCGCGCGAGCTTCAACGCGGCCTCGTTCGCCTCGGCACCGGAGTTGCAGAAGAAGACCTGCCCCTGCTGCCCCGTGGTCTCGAACAGCAGCTCGCGCAGCGAGATGGCCGCCGCGGTCGCCGCGTCGTTGGTGAAGAAGTTGCTCACGTGCAGCAGCCGCCCGGCCTGGGTCGCGATCGCCTGCGTGATCACCGGGTTGGAGTGCCCGAGCGAGGTGACCGCGAGGCCGCAGAGGAAGTCGAGGTAGCGCTTGCCATCGACGTCCCAGAGCTCGGTGCCGTCGCCGCGGACGAACATCACCTGGGGCGGGCCGAACACCGGCATGAACGGGCACGCGGCGCCTGCCGGTGCGGTGTCGAACGCGTGAGCGGTCACGGTCCCTCCAATTCGTTGATCGGTGCTTCTGTGGTCGGCGCTTCCGTGGTCGGCGCTTCCGTGGTCGGCGCTTCCGTGGTCGGCGCTTCGGTGGTCGGCGCTTCCGTGGTCGGCGCTTCTGCGGGTGATCGTTCGGTGGACGGGTCGTCGGACAGCGAGCGCACCATCGTGCCGATGCCCTCGTCGGTGAAGACCTCGAGCAGCAGGACGTGCGGGATGCGCCCGTCGAGGATGTGGGCGCGACGCACGCCCGAGCGGACCGCCCGCACGCAGCTGTCGACCTTGGGGATCATGCCGCCCGCGATGACACCGTCGGCGACCAGCCGATCGAGCTCGTCGGCGGTGGTCTGACGGATGAGACTGCCCGGGTCGTCGACCACCCGCCGCAGGCCTTCGATGTCGGTGAGGTACACGAGCTTCTCGGCGTGCAGCGCCTCGGCGATCGCCCCGGCCACGGTGTCGGCATTGATGTTGTACGCCTGCCCCTGGTCGTCGGTGCCGATGGTGGCGACGACCGGGATGAAGCCGTCCGCCAGGAGGCTCTCGAGGATCGTCGGGTTCACGGAGGTGACGTCGCCCACGAAGCCCAGCTCCGGATCGCGGGCATGGGCCTTGATCATCCCCGCGTCCTCGCCCGACACGCCCACGGCGATCGGGCCGTGCACGTTGATCGCCGACACCAACTGCGGGTTCACCTGGCCGATCAACACCATGCGGGCGATGTCGACGGTCTCGGCATCGGTGACCCGCAGGCCGTGGCGGAACTCGGTGACCTTGCCGAGCCGCGTCATCAGATCGCTGATCTGCGGACCGCCTCCGTGCACCACGACCGGACGCATCCCGACGGCACGCATGAGGACGAGATCCTCGGCGAACAGCGCGAGCGCATCGTCCTCCGAGGCCCCGGCGAGCGCGTTGCCGCCGTACTTGACCACGACCACCTGGCCTGCGAACCGCTGGATGTAGGGCAGTGCCTCGACCAGCACCGCCGCCCGCTCGGCTGCCCGGACCGCGCTCACGGGTACAACCCCACGCGCTGGAGACCGGCCGTCTCGTCGAGGCCGAGCGCGATGTTCGCCGCTTGGACCGCTCCGCCGCTCGCACCCTTGCAGAGGTTGTCGATGGCACAGATCGTGATCACCGTGTCGGTGCGCTCGTCGTACCGGGCGGTAAGGAACGCGGTGTTCGTACCGAGGGCTGCCTTGGTGGACGGCGAGGTCGGTCGCACCACCACGAACGGCTCGCCCGCGTACCGACGAGCGATGGTCGCGAGCAACGACTGGGTGGTGAGCGAGGTGCCCGCCGACGGCCGCGCGTAGCAGGTGGCCAGGATCGCCCGGTTCACGGGGGCGAGGTGCGGGGTGAACAACACCTGGCACGGTCCGTCGGCCGAGCTGGTGCTGGCGATGGTCTGTTCGATCTCGGGCGTGTGCCGGTGGTCGAGCAGACCGTACGCCTCGAGGTTCTCGTCGGCGCTGCAGAACAACGAGCCGTGCTTCAGGCCCCGACCCGCACCGCTGATCCCGGTCTTGGAGTCGACGATGATCCCGGTGCGCTGGATCGCCCCGGCGGCGATCAGCGGCTCGAGCGCGAGCGACGCAGCGGTCACGTGACAGCCCGGTACGGCGACGAGACCGGCACCGGGGAGCGACGACCGATCGAGCTCCGGCAGTCCGTAGACCGCTGCAGCGAGATGGTCGGGTTGATCGTGCTCGAACCCGTACCAGGTGGGGTACTTCGATGCGTCCTTCAAGCGGTAGGCGGCCGACAGGTCGACGATCGTGCCGACCCGTCCGGCGAGCTGCGGGACGAGCGCCATGCTGGCCTCGTGCGGCAGGCCGAGGAACACCACGTCGAACCCGTCGACGCGATCGGCGTCGAACTCCTCGAACACGAGGTTCGGATAGGCCGCCGTGACGCTCGGGTACAGCGAGCTCGCGAGCGTGCCGGCCTGCGTGTCACCGGTCGCGTACGCCAGTTCGAGGTCGGGGTGCTGGGAGCACAGGCGCATCAGCTCCGCTCCGGTGTAGCCCGAGGCGCCGACGATCGCGGCGCGCCGTCGACCGTGACCGGCAGCGGGTGAGGCAGCGGCGGGTGAGGATGAGGACGTCGTCGTCGACATTCGCATGACCATACACGACACTGCATGATCATCCTCTCTCTGTCGGGATTATCTCAGGAATTGCGACGTGCCGCGCGTGAGTTTCCACGCAGCGTCCACCACTTGTGAGAGTCTTGCGACAATCCATCCAATGCCTTCATTGCGTTCACGACCTCCCATCCTTAACGTCGCCAGGGTGGTAGGGACGGCGGGACGAACTCACGAACGACGCGGGCTGAAGGCGACATTGTTCGCAGCGGACATGGCGATGCTCGTGCTCGCCTGGGTGCCGTTGCTGCTGTTCGCGTTCCCGGCCGCCGACCGTCGACCGACCGAATCGCTGTTCGTCGCGATGGCGGCCATGGCGACCGGCGTGCTGATCATGCGCTACGAGGGCCTCTATCTCTCGCGCCTGTGCGCCGTGCGGGCCATCGAGGTCCGCCTCATCTTCCGTTCGAGCGTCTACACGGCGCTCGGCCTGGTACTGCTCGACAAGGCGGTGTTCGTCAACCTCGAGACCACCCTCCTGCTCAAGGAGACCTTCATCGGCGCCGGCACCATGCTGGCCCTGCTCGTCATCGAGCGCTCGGTCTTCCGTGCCGTGCTCCGCAGCACGCGCCAGAGCGGTGCGCGTGCCCGCGAGGTCATCGTGCTCGGCGCCGGGTCGCACGCCGCCCGCCTCGTGTCGGTCATCGGCGACCACCCCGACTACGGCATGCGCGTGGCCGGCGTGCTCGGCGACATCGACGACGCCCGCCGCAACGGCCTCGACGACCTCTGGCTCGGCACCATCGACCAGGTCGAACGGATCGCAGTCGACACCGACGTCACCGGTGTCGTCCTGAGCACGTGCAGGTCTCCAACGGCCTCGCCGGCTTCGACGTGCAGCGGATCCGCCAGCTCCACATCGCCCGTGAGCCGATGATCTACCTCGAGCAGTCGAGCCCGCGCCGGGTCGACCACCTGGCGAAGCGCCTCATCGACCTGACCATCAGCGTCACCGTGCTCACGCTGCTCTCTCCGGTGCTGCTCGCGATCTCGATCGCGATCAAGACCGACCGGGGACCGGTGTTCTTCAAGCAGGTGCGGGTCGGCAGGAACGGCAAGCACTTCAAGGTCCTCAAGTTCCGCACGATGGTCGTCGACGCCGAGAAGCGGCTCGCCGAGATCGCTGCGGCCAACGAACGCAGTGGCCCGTTGTTCAAGATGGACGTCGATCCGCGCGTCACCAAGGTCGGTCGAATCCTCCGCCTGTCGAGCCTCGACGAGGTGCCGCAGCTGTTCAACGTCCTCAGCGGCAAGATGAGCATCGTCGGCCCGCGGCCGGCGCTGCCCAAGGAGGTCCTCGAGTTCGACGACGACCTGCGTCGCCGCGAACTCGTCAAGCCGGGCATCACCGGCCTGTGGCAGGTGGAGGCCCGCGACTCCCCGTCGTTCGACGCCTACCGCCGGCTCGACCTGTTCTACGTCGACAACTGGACCGTCATGGGTGACTTCGAGATCATGCTCGACACCTTCGAGCACCTGCTCGGCCGCATCGTCAGGGCCGTCCGGGGCGAACCGACCCAGGTCGCGCACGGTGCGGCCGATCCCCTGCCCGCCGCCGACGTCCCGGTGCTCACCCGAGTCCCGAACGCCTCGAGCGCGTCGGCCGCAGTGGCCACCCCAGGAGTCGCGGACACCCCGGTTTCCGATCCTCAGTTGGCAGGCGTCGCCCAGCGATCGGCCTGACGGCCCGACCCGCCCGACCCGCCCGACCCGCCACACCGCTCAGCGAACGTCGAGCAGCACCCTCATCCGCACGGCGTCGCGGGCCACGACCTCGCTGCGGCCGTCGACGCCGCCGTCGAGCACGAACCTCCCGAGGCCGGGGTGGAGGTGCACGGTACGCACGGTTCCGTGGTCGTGCTGCTCCGCCGCGTGGATCCGTTCGTCATGGGCGCGCAGCACGAGTTCGCGCACCAGCGCACGCGCCCGCTCAAGGCCGACCCCGAGCAGCTGCGCATCGTGGACGAGTCGCCGTTGCTCGGCCGCCGACACGAAGCCGACGACCACCATCAGGTGCTCGACCACCCGACCGAGTTCGGCGTCGACATCGGCGAGGGTGCCCCCGAAGTACCAGTCGTCCGACCCGTCGACGAGCGAGCGTCGGATCGCTGCGATCGCGAGGCGGATGGCCGCGGCGAGATCGTCGTCCCGACGAGCGATCGACCCCTCCAGCCGGTCGGCCGACGAGGTGATGAGGTCGGCGTCGGCGTCGTCGGCGCAGTCGAGCAGGGCGAACACCGATCGGACCGCGACCATCTGACCCACCTCGTACGACAGCAGGCGCTCGCAGCGTTGGAGCGCCGCAGCGATCGCAGGCGTGGGCGGCAGCGGTGCGACGGGCTGCTGATCGCGGGCCATCGGGCTTGTCGAGGGTGTCGAGGGTGTCGACGGTGTCGAGGGTGTCGACGGTGTCGACGGTGCAGGCACCGGCGACGACCGGTCTGGCACCACCTCCGGACTCGCTGCCGGCGCCGGATCGGCGGCCTGCTCGAGCGACACGGTCTCCTCGAGCGGAGCGATCCCCGCGACCGTGGGCGACACGGCCCACGACGCGATCAGCGGCCGAACGGTGGAGCGCTCCTGATGGTCGGCACGTGATTCGTCGGTTCGCCGTTCGTCGGGTTCGACCTGCAACCGGCGGACCCCGACGACATCGACCTCCGCCGGGTGCCACACCAGCGTCCACATGCTCGTCGGACCCACCGCGAACCGACCGTCGACGCCGTGCTCGAACGTGACCGTCACCTCCGAACGACGCATCGCATCGGGCCGGAGGTGTGCGGTGGCGACCACCCGGTGGTCGACCGGATCGTCGCTCGGTGTGACCCCGTGCTGTTCGTACAGGTCGAGGAAGACGTCGCTGCCGTCGTCGGGTCCGAGATCGAAGAGCTGCTCGTGGATCGCCGGCACCGACGAGCCGCGTTCGGCCACCGGGTGGACCACCGGCCTCCCCTCGCGATCGTCCATCAGAACGCCGAGACGCTTCCCGAGCGCACCGGACACCTGCCAGGTCGCTGCGAGCGGGTCGGGGTCGTCCCCGGCATCGGGCGTGCCCGACCAGGCGATGGTCGCCGCGTGGAACATCTCGAGCCCACCGCGAGGGTCGGCGAGGAACGCGGCCCCGCGAGCGACCGGCCCGCGACCGCGCACCGCCTCGAGCGGTCGTTCCGCCCAGGCGGGGTCGGCCTGCGCGAGGAGGCGGACGAGATCGTCGACGGGCTCCTCCCCCAACGCCACCACACGGCCGACATCGGCACAACCGAGCTCGACGGCCTCGCCGTGCAGCACCGCGAGCGCCCGGTCACGCTGGCGGGTGCCCGGCACGATGCCGAGGCCGACGGTCTCGCCGCGCAACAGCTGCGGCGAGAGACCGACCGAACACCACTCCCAGATCGTCGCCTCGCCGATCTCGACGATCGAGGCGGAGAAACCGACCTCGAGGTCGAGGCACAGCACCAGCTCGCGCTGCAGCGGCTCCTCCCCGGCGAGATTCGTCCCGACGGCGCCGGCCATGGTGGTGCTGCATGCGACCAACGCGTGCCGCTGACGTGGGTCGACGACCTCGGCGAGCTGCGTTCGTTCGTGGATGCCGAGCCAGGCGGGCGCGGCGATGCCGATGACGGCGCGCTCGAACCGTGATGACCGCTCGCGCTTCAACAGGTGCACGACGAGATCGTCCGCCAGGCGGATCGCAGGACGGACGCCGTCGAAGCTCCACCGGCCCAGCTGGGCCATGCGGTTGGACAGCATCGTGGAGAACCCGCGCTGCGCCACCTCGAGCGCCATGCCGCCGACGTCGAGACCGATGGCGTAGATCTGGGTGTCGGCTCTCGCCTCCGAGCGCAGCTCCACGTGAGCAGTGTATGCGACGGGTGGCACGGGCCGACCGGCGACCCGCCCTGCCACCTGCCCTGCCACCTGCTCTGCCCCCGCCCGGCGACGGTCAGCCCGCAGCAGCCGTGAGGGGCCGTGGCCGACGACGGCACCGATCGCCGACGTGACGGAGGTACTGCCGGTGGTGTGGCGGGGGTTCGTCATCAGCAGGGTGGGGATCTCGTCCTGGGCCGGATCGGCCCAGCGACTGGCCGATCACCCGGACCGTGGTCCGGCGGATCGAGGGTTCCGTGGTGCAACCTGAGAGGGACGCCGGAGGGGGCAGAATGGTCGCGTGGTTCTGCCCGGATCTCCGTCACACGGTTCCCCGTCGCCCGGCGCCTCGACGCGCGGCCGCCTGCTCGTCGCCACGCCGCCCCTCGGCGACCCCAACTTCGACCGCACCGTCGTCTACATGC
>JBILUM010000073.1:0-7913 GCA_044370995.1 Ilumatobacteraceae bacterium
CGCCCCATCGAGGCCGGGAACCGGTGGACGGCCGGCTTGTCGCAGCACACCGTCACGAACGCCTCCTGGTCCATCGCCGCGATCCGCGTCGCGTCGAGATGGCCGAGGCGGGCCTGCAGCGTGGCCGGGCCGGCGAAGGCCCACTCCATGGGGACCTGTTGGTCGAGGAGCATGCCGATCAGCAGCGCGGTCCCGTCGACGTTCAGCAGGTGGTCGGCAGCGACATCGCCGGTGATGTAGAGGGTGCCGGTCATGCCCGGCACGCTAGCCGTGGCACCCGCGGCAGGGGGTTCTAGTGTGCCCGTCGTGATCGCCGCCGTCGTGCTGACGTACGACCCCCCGCCGGGGATGCTCGAGGACTGCCTCGCCGCACTGCTGGCCGGCGGCGACGTGCAGGTGATCCTCGTCGACAACGGTGGACGCACCGATCGGCTGCCGCCAGCGGCGCTCGCAGGCGTCGACCTGCTGGTCCCCGGACAGAACCTCGGGTTCGCCGCGGGGATGAACCTCGGCATCCGTCGGGCGCTCGAACGGGGCGCGGACGCGGTGATGGTGCTCAACGACGACGTGGTGATGGAGCCCGGCTGGCTCGCGCCGCTGGCCGCCGAGCTCGCCGGCGACCGGGTGGGTGCCGTGCAGCCGAAGCTGCTGTTCGCCGGCGAGCCGCCCACGATCAACAGCCTCGGCGTCGCGCTCGGCCACGACGGGGCCGGCACCGATGTCGGTATGCACGACCCCGACGACCCCTCCGACACGGTGGCCCGCGACCTCGCGATCTTCACCGGGGGAGCCGTGCTGTTCGGTGCCGACTTCGTGCGCTCGACCGGTGGGTTCGACGAACGGTTCTTCCTCTACTACGAAGACGTCGACCTGGCGCTGCGCGGCACCGAGCTCGGCTGGCGGTATCGACTCGCCCCGGCGAGCCGTGTGCGCCACCGCGGCAGCGCCACCGTCGCCTCGATCGGCAGCCGATCGGCCTACTACCGCGAGCGCAACCGCATCTGGGTGCTGTTCCGCCACCGCCCGTGGAGCGACATCGGTCGCGGGTTGTGGCTGTCGGTCCGACGGCTCCGGTGGGCGCCCCGCGCCGCCCACGCGAAGGCCCTGGTGGCGGGACTCGTCGCCGCGCCGCGCCTGGTTCGTGCCCGCCGTCGCGTCAACGACTCTCTCTGACACTTCAAGACTTCGTCTGATCGTCAGCCCCCAGTGGGGGTCCGCGAGATCCGTCTCAAGATTTTCGGGCAAAAGGTCCGATACCGCCTTGACAACGCAAGCGGACCACGGAGCGGGACAATGTCGAGATCACGGAGGATTGCAGGAGGTGTGCTGGGGTGCGCCCTGGCGCTGACCACGTTCCTGCCGAGCCAGGGAGTCGCGGCGGACGCCACCCCCTCCTTCATCCCACCGGATGCCGACTGGCTCACCACCGTCAACTACTTCCGTGAGATGGCCGGCCTCGGCCCCGTGAGCGAGGACGCGACCCTGTCGGACGGCGCGTACAAGCACTCGTGCTACATGCTGCAGAACGACATCGCCCACGACGAGATCCCCGGCCGTCCGGGCTACACCCCCGAAGGTGACGCGGCCGGCAACAACGGCAACGTCGCCGTGTCGAGCGTGGCCGGCACCAGCGCCCGCAGCCACATCGAACTCTGGATGACGGGCCCCTTCCACGCCATCGGTGTCCTGCGCCCGAACCTGCAGCGCGTGGGCTTCGGCAAGTGCGACAACCCTGCCACCCCGAAGTGGCGCTCCGGTGCCACCCTCGACGTGCTGCGCGGCCTCGGCCCGTCCGCCCCGCGCACCCAGCCCGTGCTGTTCCCGGGCAACGGCTCCACCACCAGCCTCAACAAGTTCATCGTCGAGACGCCCGATCCGCGCACCTACTGCGGTTGGAGCACCTCCCAGGCGACCGGCCTGCCGGTGATCGCCCTCCTGCCCGAAGCCGTCAACGGCAACGTGACCGCCACGGTCAGCGGCCCCACCGGGGTGCTCGAGACCTGCGCACTCTCCCGCCTCAACACCGACGGAACCGCCCAGGCGATCCTCGCCGCCGACAACGCGATCGTCGCCGTCCCGCGCAACCCGCTGGCCGAGGGCACCTACACCGTCACGGTCACCAGCCAGGCCCGCACGGTCACCTGGAGCTTCACGGTCGACCCCGATGCGGCGTTCGGCACGATCACCCCGGCGCCCACGGCGTCGCCCTCCGGTCCGGCCGTCGGCTTCCAGCCGCTGAGCCCTGCCCGCGTCGTCGACACCCGTGAGAACCTCGGCGCCACCCGGCTCGAGGCCGGTGTCGTCAAGACCCTCCAGATCAGCGGGCGAGGCGGCGTGCCCGCCGGCGCCAATGCCGTCAGCGCCAACTTCACGATCGTCGGCCAGCAGGGCGGCGGCTACCTCACCGTGTGGAACTGCGGCCCGACCCGACCCGTGGTCTCGACCGTCAACTACTCCGGGGGAGAGGTGGCGCCCAACGCAGCCACCGTGCCGCTCGACAGCGGCGGCCGCCTGTGCGTGTTCTCGACCACCGCCACCGACCTCGTGGTCGACGTGAACGGCTACTACGGCACCGCCGGCGCAGCGAAGTTCACGCCCATCGCCCCGGTGCGGGTGATGGACAGCCGTGAGAACGACGGCGCCCCCCTCGCCCCCGGCCAGACCGTCGAGGTGCAGATCGGCGGCACCAACGGCGTGCCCGCCGGTGTCAGCGCCGTCACCTTGAACGTGACGAGCACGAACGCCGAGACGCTCGGCTACGTCACCGTCTACGCCTGTGGCAGCGACCGCCCCACCGTGTCGAACCTCAACCCGACGCCCGACCGGGTGCGTCCCAACCTCGTCGTCACCCCGGTCTCGGCGGGCGGCACGGTGTGCCTGTACACCCTCGGCGAGGCCCACCTCGTGGTCGACGTCACCGGCTACCTCAGCTCGGGCTCACTGCGCCGGTTCACGCCGTCGGAGCCGTTCCGCTTCGTCGACACCCGCGACCGTCAGCGCCCCGAGGTGAACAGCGGCACGGGCGGCAACCAACTGCAGGCGGGCCAGACCCTCGTCGTGCCGATCGCCGGGGTGCGCGGCGTCCCGTCGGGCGCCAAGGCCGTGTCGCTCAACCTCACCGTCACCAACGCCAACGGCTCCGGCTACATCACGGCCTGGCCGTGCGGTGCCCGGCCCGTCGTGTCGACCGCGAACTACGAGGCGAACACCCCGGTGTCCAACGGCGCCCAGCTCCCGCTGGCGGCCGACGGCTCGCTGTGCATCTTCTCCCTCCAGACCGCCCACGTCGTGATCGACGTGAACGGCTGGTGGAGCTGATCCGAGACCTGATCGCAAGGCCGTGACCCCGGGGGCTCGCGTGTCGGGACGCCCGGGTCAGAACTCGAAGCCGTACGGATCCATGCCGTCGGGATCGATGCCGTAGTCGGCGATCGCCTTGGCCACCAGATCGGTGTCGACCAGGCCGTGCCCGGCGAGTGCCTGGAGTACGGCGACGACCACGTGGCCCTCGTCGATCTCGAAGAAGCGGCGGAGCGCCTCACGCGTGTCGGAGCGGCCCATGCCGTCGGTACCGAGCGGCGTGAAGTTGCGGCCGGGCAGCCAGCGCGCCACCTGCTCGGGCACGATCTTCATGAAGTCGGTGACCGCGACGATCGGGCCCGGCGTGCCCGCGAGCAGCTCGGTGACGAGCGGCGTGCGCGGCGTCTGCGTGGGGTGCAGCCGGTTCCAGCGCTCGGCGGCGAGCGCGTTCTCGCGCAGCGCCTTGTACGACGTCGCCGACCACAGCTCGACACCGACGTCGTAGCGCTCGCGCAGCGCGGCCGCTGCGGCCTGCGCCGCACCGTGCGCCGAGCCGCTGAACAACAGCGTCGCCTTGCGGCTCGCATCCGGCGCCGGGGCGAACCGGTACAGACCGCGCATGATCTGCGCGCTCAGGTCGGGCATGTCCGGTGCCACCGGCATCGGGTAGTTCTCGTTGTAGAGCGTGAGGTAGTAGAAGACGTCGGGATCGACCTCGGTCTGGCCGTACATGCGGTGCAGACCCGCCTCGACGATCGCAGCCACCTCGTAGGCGAACGCGGGGTCGTAGGCCTGCACCGGTGGGACCGTGCTCGCCAACACGAGCGAGTGGCCGTCCTGGTGCTGGAGACCTTCACCCAGCAGGGTGGTGCGACCGGCGGTCGCGCCCATGAGGAACCCGCGGGCACGACAGTCGGCCGCCTGCCAGATGAGGTCGCCCACGCGCTGGAAGCCGAACATCGAGTAGAAGGTGTAGAAGGGCACGGTCGGGAACCCGCGGTGCGAGTACGACGTGGCCGAGGCGATGAAGCTCGACATCGCACCGGCCTCGGTGATGCCCTCTTCGAGGATCTGACCGTTGTTGGCCTCGGTGTAGCTGAGCAGCAGGTCGTGGTCGACGGGCTCGTACTTCTGTCCCTGCGAGGCGTAGATCTTCAGCTCGCGGAACAGCGCGTCCATGCCGAACGTGCGCGCCTCGTCGGGGATGATCGGCACGACATGGCGACCGAAGTCGTCGTCGCGGGCCAGGTTGCGCAGCAGGCGGGTGAAGCCCATCGTGGTGCTGACGGCCTGCCCGCCCGACCCCTTCTGCAGCTCGGCGAACGCGCTCGGCGACGGCAGCGGCAGCGGCTTGGTGGGCTGGGTGCGGCGCTTCGGGATGCTGCCGCCGAGGGCCCGGCGACGGCCCATCATGTACTGGTACTCGACGCTGTCCTCGCGGGGACGGAAGTACGGCGGCAGGTCGCCGTCGAGCGCCGACTCGGGGATCTCGTCGTGCAGGTACAACCGGTCGCGCAGCGCGAGCAGTTGGTCCTTGTTCATCTTCTTGATCTGGTGGGTGGCGTTGCGGCCCTCGATCTCGGGGCCGAGGGTCCAGCCCTTCACCGTCTTGGCCAGGATCACCGTCGGTGCGCCCGAACCCAGGTTCTCCATCGCCGCCTTGTACGCCGCGTACAGCTTGCGGTAGTCGTGGCCGCCGCGGGGCAGGTTCACGAGATCGTCGTCGCTGAGATGCTGCACCATGGCGCGCAGGCGCGGATCGGGACCGAAGAAGTTGTCGCGGATGTACGCGCCCTTCTCGATCGTGTAGCGCTGGAACTCGCCGTCGACGGTGTTGTTCAGCTTGTTCAGCAGAACACCGTCCTTGTCCTGCGCGAGCAACGGATCCCACTTCGAACCGAGGATGACCTTGATGACGTTCCAGCCGGCGCCACGGAACACGGCTTCGAGTTCCTGGATGATCTTGCCGTTGCCGCGCACGGGACCGTCGAGGCGCTGCAGGTTGCAGTTGACGACGAAGATCAGGTTGTCGAGCTTCTCGCGGCTGGCGAGCGAGATGGCCCCGAGCGTCTCGGGCTCGTCGGTCTCGCCGTCGCCGAGGAAGGCCCACACGCGACTCTGGCTGGTGTCGTCGAGCTGGCGGTTCAGCAGGTAGCGGTTGAAGCGGGCGTGATAGAGCGCGGTGATGGGGCCGAGGCCCATCGACACCGTCGGGAACTCCCAGAACTCCGGCATCAGCCGAGGGTGCGGGTAGCTCGACAGGCCGCGGCCGCCGCGTCCGATCTCGCGGCGGAAGTGGTCGAGGTCGTCCTCGGTGAGACGACCCTCCATGAACGCGCGGGCGTAGGCGCCCGGGGCGGCGTGGCCCTGCATGTAGACGTGGTCGCCGGCGTTGCCGTCGTCCTTGCCGCGGAAGAAGTGGTTGAAGCCGATCTCGTAGAGGCTGGCCGACGACGCGAACGTGCTCAGGTGGCCCCCGATGCCCTCGGCCGCCTTGTTCGCGCGCACCACCATGGCCGCCGCGTTCCACCGCACGAACGCACGGATGCGCCGCTCGATGTACTCGTCACCGGGGAACCACGGCTCGGCCTCGCGCGGGATCGTGTTGATGTAGGGCGTGGACACCGTCGCCGGGAAGCTGACCTGGCTCTCACGCGCCCGCTCGAGCAGCTTGGACAGCAGGAAGCGTGCACGGGGCTTGCCGTGTGACTCGATGACGGCGTCGAGGCTGTCGAGCCACTCGGACGTTTCGCCGGGGTCGGAGTCGGGGAGCTGATTGACGTAGCCGTCGAAGATCATGGTCTCTAGTCTCGCACCATTACCGGCAGGTAACCGTGGGCTGTCCCTACAGTGTTCGAGATGCCCGACATCACCATCTCCCATGTCTGATCTGGTCATCTACACCGACGGCGCCTGCCAGGGGAACCCCGGTCCGGGTGGGTGGGCCTGGGCGATCGCGCCCGAGGGGGTCGTCCACGGCTCCGGCGGTGCAGCCCACACGACCAACCAACGGATGGAGGTCATGGCCGTGCTCGAGGCGTTGCGGGCCCATGCCGCGTCACCGCAGGGGTCGATCACCATCGTGAGCGACTCGACGTACGTCGTGAACTGCTTCCGCGACCGGTGGTGGGTGCGCTGGCAGCAGAACGGGTGGAAGAACTCGAAGAAGGAACCGGTGGCCAACACCGATCTGTGGAAGCCGCTGATCGAGCTGGTCCAGCGCACCCAGCCGTCGTTCCGGTGGGTGAAGGGCCACTCGGGCGACCGGCTGAACGATCTGGTCGACCGGCTCGCGGTCGAGGCGGCCAAGGGTCCGTTCGACCAGCCGCGCCCGGGCGCCGCTCCCGACGGCAGCGCCGCCCCTGCCCAGGACTCGCTGTTCTGACGGGTCCGCTGGGCATGCCTGTCACACCGACCGTGCAGCATCGGTGACCATGGGAAAGAAGAACCGGCAGCGAGCAGCTGCCTCTGCCCATCGCGTCCACGCCGACGCCTCGCCCCGTTCCACCGACGCCACCGGGTCCACCGGGTCCACCGGCCCTGCCGACTCGGCCGGAGGACAGCGGTACGACCCCCGCGCCGAGATCGAGCGCCTCGTCCGCGACGGTGTGCGCGCCGTCACCGGCCGTTCCGGCGGTGACGGGCAAGGTGGCACCGCCTCGGTCGCCGACACGATCCGTCGGCTCGAGGCCATCGACCGCGACGACCTCATCGACGACGTCGTCGTCCGCGTCGTCGGCCCGATGGTGAGCGGCGCCTGGGAGCTCGGCTGGTCGGCGCTCGACCTCGTCCACGCCGTGCACCACGAGTTCGACCGCGGCATCGCCGGCCTCGTGGCCGACATGGTGCTCGCCGATCCCACGCTCCAGCGGCCCGATCGACCTGCGGCGTGGACCGAGCAGCTCGAACTCGTCCGCATCCGCCGCGGCCGCAGGTCCACCTCGCCCGACGACTTCGGCAAGCTCGCCGACCGGTTCCTGGTGGCGCGCTTGCTCACTCGGCTGCCGTCGGTGGTCCCGGTGGTCGTGCCCCCGTCGGCGTGGAAGTTCGCCGCTGCGGCGCCCACCCCACGGTCCACCGACGAGCAGGTCGATCCACGCATGCTCGAGCGCGTGCGGGCCCTGCTCGCCAAGGCCGAGTCCACCACGTTCGAAGCGGAGGCCGAGGCGTTCATGGGCAAGGCCCAGGAGCTGATGGCCCGCTACGCGATCGACGCGGCGATGGTCTCGGCCGCCTCCGCCGATATCGGGATCGGCCGGCTCGCGGCCGGGGTCCAGGCGCGCCGCCTGCACCTCGACGACCCGTACGCGAAGGAGAAGGCGCAGCTGCTGGGCGCGGTCGCGTCGGTGAACGGTGGACGCGTGGTCTGGCACGGCGGCTGGGGGTTCGCCACGGTCGTTGGGTTCCCGGTCGAGCTCGACCTGGTCGAACTCACGTTCACGTCGCTGCTCGTGCAGATGACCCGGGCGATGGCGACGGCCGGCGCCTCGGGCGGCCGCACCCGGTCGCCGGCGTTCCGGCGTGCGTTCGTGCTCAGCTTCGCCCAGCGCATCCAGGAGCGGTTGGAGGAAGCTCGACGCCGGGCCACCGACGAGGCGACCGAGCACTACGGC
>JBILUM010000074.1:0-7910 GCA_044370995.1 Ilumatobacteraceae bacterium
GCTGTTGATGTCGACCTCGGGTTCGATGATCGGGACGAGCCCGTGGCCGAGGATCTGCCTGCCGACCTCGAACTGCTGGGCGACGATCGCCTCGATCCCCGCCGCGTTCGCGTGCAGGATCACCGACCGCATCTTCGTGCCGAACACGCCGGCGGCGACCGCCCGCTCGCACAGCGCGTCGAGCTGGGGCATCGGCTTCATCAGCTGCACACCGTCCGCCTCGTCGGCCAGGCCCTTGTCGACCTTCAGGAACGGCACGACCTGCTTCACCTTCCAGAGGTATTCGGCCGAACCCATGCCCTCGATCTGACGGTCCATCGTCATCTCGAACAGGATCGCCCCGAGCACGCGCTCGCCGGTGAAGGCCGGGCTCGTCACGATCCTCGACCGCATGGCGTGCATGAGATCGAACATCTGCTCCTCGCCGGAGTACTCGCTCTCGGCGATGCCGTAGAGGCGGAGGGCTTTCGGGGTGCTGCCACCGCTCTGGTCGAGTGCGGCGATGAAACCGGCACCGGTACGGACGCGTTCCAACATCTGGCTCATGTCTCCCATGGTAAGCACCGACCCGGGGGAGGCTTCCAGCGCGCGGACCAGGTTGGGTCCTTGGACCCATACCCCGTGCCGGTCGGTGTGGAGCGGACTCAGGTCGCGGTGCTCGCCCAGATCCGGAGCAGTTCGAGCTCCGGATCGTCACTCGCGAGGGCTGCGCCCGATTCGGGGCTCGTGCACGTCGCGGCGATCGCGACCTCCAGCTCGGGGGCAACGGCGAACACGGTCACGAAGCCGCCCCATCCACCGCTGTGGCGCAGCACCTGACCGAGTTCGTCGTCGGCGAGTGCGAAGATGCCGGCACCGTAGACCCCGTCACCGGGCAGGCCGGCGGGGACCGGGGCCTGGTCGAGTCGGTCGTCGATCGTCAGCTCCAGTTCCGGCGACCAGTACTCCGACGCCCATCGCACGAGCTGCGAGGGCGTGGTCTGGATCGCACCGTCGCCCAGCTGCTGCCACAGGCTGTCGGCCACGAACCGCCCGTCGCCGCTGCCCTCGTACGAGGTCGCCTTCTCCGCGATCGCGGCGGTCGGGTCCATCACCATGTCGAGATCGAGCGGCCCGAAGACCTCGTCGGCGAGGAAGATGCCCAGGTCGTCGCCCGTGACAGCGAGCACCACCTGGCCCATGAGGAAGTAGTTGGAGTTCGAGTAGGCCCACGAGGTGCCTGGCTCGAAGTCGAGTTCGGTCACGTCGGCGAGAGCGTCGAGGGCATCGTCGTCGGTCGTGACGTCGCCGAACGAGAAGCCTTGGTCGGCGAGCAGTCCGATGTAGTCGGGGATGCCCGACTCGTGGTGCATCAGCTGGCGGATCGACGGTTCGTCGGCCCATGCGGGCAGGTCGCCGAGCACCGACGACAACGGGGCGTCCAGGTCGAGGTCGCCGCGCTCGGCGAGCAGCAGGACGGCCGTCGCCGTGAACTGCTTCGACGTCGACCCGATGTCGACCACCGTCTCGACGGTCATCGGCACCGCAGGGTCGAGCCGGGCCGCGCCGACGGCCTCGGCGAACACCACCTCACCGCCGCGGGACGCTGCGACCGTGCAGCCGGGCATGTCGGCGGTGATCGGGGCGAACATCGCCCGGGTCGCCTCGACGGCCGCCGCGTCCGCTTCGCCCGCATCGGTATCGCCCGCATCGGTATCGCCCGCATCGGTATCGCCCGCATCGGTCGCAGCGCTCGTCACCGTCGGGTCGGTCGGGTCGATCGGGTCCGTCGAGGGAGAGGGTGCGGGGTCGGCCGAGGAGGCCACGGACTCGGTATCCGCCGGGTCGTCGTCGGAACTGCACGCGGCGAGAGCCGAGAGGAGGGCGACCGGGAGGAGAAAGGCGGTTCGCCGGCGACGGTTCGGGGGGCACGTGGGAGGCATGGACTGCAGTGTCGCGGCCGATCCCGGCCGCGTCATCCACCTCACGGATGAACGGTGCCCGCAGCGCTCCACCTCTCGGTGGGTGCCGGAGTCCCTCAGCCGGCGGTGATGGTGGCGGGCAGGTGGAGCATGCCGTGCACGAAGTTGCTCGCCACCCGCACGGGTTCGCCCGCCGGGGCGAAACGGACACCGCGGCGCACGATCTCCTCGAGCATCAACCGCAGCTCGAGCCGGGCGACCGGAGCGCCCAGGCAGTGGTGCGGACCGAACGCGCCGAACGAGGTGTGGTCGGGCTTCGGCTCACGGCCGACGTCGAACATGCGCCCGTCGGGCCACACCGACTCGTCGAAGTTCGACGACGCGTACCAGAGCACCACCCAGTCGCCCTCGCTGATGTGCCGGTCGTGCAGGACGGCATCGACGGTGGCCGTGCGACGCATGTGCAGCACGGGAGCCGCGCAGCGGATGATCTCCTCGACCGCGGTGGGGATCAGCGACGGATCGGCGTGCAGCCGCTCCTGCTGCTCGGGGTGCTGCATGAGCAGATGGACGCCCTGTGAGATCGCGGTGCGGGTCGTCTCGTTGCCGGCGAACACCAGCAGCTGGAAGAAGTTGCAGAACTCCTGATCGGTCAGCCGGTCGCCGTCGATCTCGGCCTCGACGAGCCGGCTGACGAGGTCGTCGGCAGGGCAGGCCGAGCGCTCGCGGTGCAGCTCGCGTCCGTACTCGAAGAGCGCGTGGGAGGCGGGACTGTTGAACGGGAGCAGGTCGAGTGGTGTGGTGTTGCCGTAGGCGTGCGGATCGACCTCGCGGTGCGAGGTGCCCTCGACCAACTGGTTCGACAACTCGACCATGAAGTCGGCATCGGCGGCCGGCACGCCGAGGATGCTGACGATCACCTGGATCGGCAGTGGCTCGGACAGCATCTTCACCACGTCGACCACGCCGCCGTCGGCGCCCGTCTCGAGCATCGCGTCGAGGAGGTTGTTGGTGATCCCGCGCGCCACCCCGTCGTAGTCAGCGGTTCGGCGCATGGTGAACGGCGGCGTGACGAGCCGACGCAGGCGGGTGTGCTCGGCGCCGTCGGTGTCGATCAGCGACTTGCGGGCGACCTTGGCCTCGGGGCTCAGCTCGAACAGGTTGGTGAACTCGGCCGACGTGTAGGTGTGCCAGTCGCGGGTGACCGTCGTGACGTCCTCACGGGTGGTGACCGCCCAGAAGCCGCCGCGCGAGCAGTCCCACTCGTGCCAGACCACCGGATCCTCGCGACGGAGGCGGGCGAACTCGTCGTGCGGGATACCGATCCGCTCGTAGATCTCGGGGCTGGCGATGTCGACCTTGTCGGCCATGGCTGGTGCTCGATCCGGCTCAGGTGAACTCGACGTAGCGGGCGAACTCCCACTCGGTGACGTCGTCGACGTCGCCGGTGGCGTTCGCCTCGTACAGGGCGAGTTCGTTGGTCGTGAGGGCGAGGAAGTTCACGCCGAAGTCGTCGCCGAGCGCCGCTGCGAGCGGGCTGCCGGCGAACGCCGCCATCCCTTCGGCGAACGTGGCCGGCAGGAGCGGGTGGTCGCCCGGGTCCTCGTACTGGTCGCCCATCGCCTGGGGGCCCGGGTCGAGCTGACGCTCGAGTCCGTCGGCGCCGGCGGCGAGCAGGGCGGCGATGATCAGGTACGGGTTCGCGTCGGCGCCGGCGCCACGGAACTCGACGCGGTTCGCCTGGCCCTGGCCGACGGTGCAGCGGCACAGCACGCTGCGGTTGTCGCCGCCCCAGTGCGCGTGGGTAGGGCAGAACGTGTAGGCGCGCACCCGCTTGTAGCCGTTGCCCATCGGGATGCCCATCAGGCTGATCGAGCGGGCGTGGTGGATGAGGCCGCCCACCCAGTGGCGGAACACGTCGTTCAGGAGGTGGCCGTCGCCGCCGTCGAACACGTTGCGGCCGCCCTGCGAGAGACTCGTGTGCACGTGCATGCCGTTGCCCGACTGGCCGGCGTAGGGCTTGGGCATGAAGGTGGCGCGCAGCCCGTGGTTGCGGGCGATCTCCTTCACGGTCGCCTTGAACAGGATGGTGTTGTCGGCGGTGCGCATCGGGTCGGCCGGGCCGAAGTTGATCTCGAGCTGGCCGGGCCCGTACTCGGGGTTCGACGACTCGAGGGGGATCTCCAGGTCGAGCAGCGCGCGGCGCATGTCGGCGACGCAGCGTTCGAGCGGGAAGTTGTCGATGAGCGACGAGTACTGCACGTTCGACTGCGCCGGGGTCCAGTCGTCGTGGCAGATGTAGCACTCGAGCTCGGTGGCGGCGATCGGGTCGTAGCCGAGGGCGCGCACCCGGTCGACCTGGGCCTGCAGCACGTTGCGCGGGTCGAGCGGGTGGGGCTTGTGCTCGTGGTCGATGCTGTTCGTCATCACCGTCGCGTAACCGGGCCGGTGCTTGATGAGACGGAACGTCGACAGGTCGGGTTCGAGGTGCATGTCGAGGAAGCCGGTACCCATGTTGATCAGCGGGCTGTCGACGATCTCGCACTGCACGTCCATGACGTAGATCGCGTCGGCGATGTGGGCGCCGTGCTCGGCGACGGTGCGGACGAAGCGCCCGGCGGGCACGCGCTTGCCGCGCAGGTGGCCGTAGGTGTCGATCGTGGCGAGCTCGACGGTGTGCACGTCGTGCTCGGTGATGAGGGCGGCGATCTCGTCGAGTCGTGGGGAGGACATCCCGGCTCCTTGCGTGAATCCGATGGGTCGGCGGTCGATGGGTGGTCGAGGCGGTCGAGGTGGTCGAGGTGGTCGAGGTGGTCGAGGTGGTCGAGGTGGCGGTGCGTGGCGGGCCGTGTGTCAGGGCACGAGCACGATGCGGCCGGCTGCTTCGCCGGCTCGGAGCCGCTGGTGTGCCTGTTCTGCCTGGTCGAGCGGCATGGTCTCGACCGTGTACTGCACGGGGTGTTGCTGGGCGAAGGCGATCAGCTCGCCGAGCTCGGAGACCGTGCCCCAGATGCTCGACATGAACTGCGCCTCGTGCGGCACGGCGCCCACGCCGAACGGCACGCGGCCGCCGTAGAGGCCGACGGCGATCACGATGCCGCGCCGGTTGACGCGCTGGACTGCCGCCTCGAGGGTGGGTTGCGCGCCGACGAAGTCGATGATCGCGTCGAACTTCCCGTCGAGTTCGTCGGCCGACACCGCGTGGCTCGCACCGAGTTCGAGCGCCCGCTGCTGCTTGGCCGGGGCCGGATCGGCGACCCACACGTCGGCGTCGCTCATCATGCGCAGGTACTGGATGCCGAACTGGCCGAGGCCGCCCGCACCGATCACCAGTGCCCGTGCGGCCGAGCCGCGACGGCGCAGGGCTTCGAGCGAGTGCTTCGTGGCGCGGAACGCCGTGAGGCCGCCGCAGGCCAGCGGCGCCGACAGCACCGGGTCGAGATCGCCGATCGGCTGGAGGTACTCGCGGTGGGTGACGCGCATCTGCTCGGCGTACCCGCCGTCCTTGAACAGCCCGGCCTCGGCGCCGTCGGGGCAGATCATCTCGTGGCCGGTCTCGCAGATCCAGCAGTTGCGGCACCCCCACGGGGCGTAGACCATCACGGGGCCGAGTTCGGCGTGCACGCCGGTGACCTCGTGGCCGGGGATGAGGGGGAGCGGGCTCCCGAACTGGCCGTCGGCGACGTGGATGTCGGAGTGGCACACGCCGCACGCGGTGACGTCGATCAACTCCTCGCCCTCACCGATCACGGGAGTGGCGCGATCGACCACCACCAGCGGGCTGTTGAACGCCTGCAGCTCGACTGCCTTCATCGGGAGTGCCTCCAGGGGCGGGGATCGTGGTGAGGAGCGGGACGGGTGCGTCGCGAGAGAGAACGGGTCACGGCAGCGGCCGGAGCAGGAGTGGGCCGATGCCGTGCCATGGGGCGGGTTCGGCCAGTTCGAAGCGGGGGTGGCGCAGGATCATCTCCTCGAGCGCCACGTTCACCTCGCGGCGGGCGAGGTTGCTGCCGAGGCACCGGTGCGCTCCGGCGCCGAAGGCCGTGTGTGGGTTCGATTCGCGATCGAGACGGACGTCGTAGGGGCACTCGAACCGCTCCGGGTCGCGGTTCGCCGCGCCGAACGCGAGCACGACCCGCTCGCCGGCCTTCATCTCGACCCCGTCGATCACGGTGTCGCGCTTGAGCGTGCGAGCCATCGCCTGCACCGGCGACAGCGCTCGGAGGAACTCCTCGGTCGCCGCGGGCACCCGGGTGATGTCGTCGGCGAGGAGCGCGAGCGCGTCGGCGTGCTGGCCGAGGTACCAGAGTCCGGCCCGGATGGTGCCGGCCGTGGTCTCGAGCCCGGCGACGAACAGCAGGTAGCAGATGTCGAGCATCTCGTCGTCGGTGAGTGGGCGGCCGGCGTGGTCGGCAGCCAGGAGGGCGGAGATCACATCGGGGCCGGGTGAGCGGCGCCGCTGGGCGATGAGGTCGCGGAAGTAGTCGTAGACCTCGTCGGCGGCCTGGCGCGCGACGGCCTCGTCGTCGGAGCGGGCGAACACGATGTCGTCGACCCAGACGTCGAACTGTGCAGCGTCCTCCATCGGGAAGCCGCAGTACTCGCCGAACACCATCGCCGGCAGCATGCGGCAGTACGGCGCGGCGTCGAAGACCTCCTGGCCTTCCACCGCGTCGAGCAGTTCGCGGGCGAGCTCGTGGGTGCGGGGGAGCAGTGCGTCCATCTTCTGCGGGGTGAAGAACGGCAGCAGGATCTGGCGGTAGGGCGTGAGTGCGGGGGGGTCGATGTCGAGCGGGATGAGCGGCCGGTCGGTGCCGAACGACGGCAGGATCATCGACGGTGCCACGGAGAAGGTGTCCCAGTCGTGTTCTGCGGCGTGCACGTCGGCATGGCGGGTGAGCGTCCAGAAGCCGCCGTAGCGATCGCTCCACGACACCGGGCACTCGCGGTGCATCACCTGGTAGTCGTCGAAGATGGTGTCGAGCGCAGGACCGTGGAAGTCGAAGTCGAACCTGGGGCCCGCCTGATGAGGCTGATTCGTCGTGTCGCTCACCGGTCCCCCCGTCCGCTTCCGTTCTCGAGCGCCACCCCCCGGTGACGGACCCGACGCTATCAAATATCAAATATCATCTCCGCCGTGGCCGACGACGATCAGGTGAACGGAGTGTTCGGCCCTCGGGTCAGCGGCGGCGACGCCGCACGGGAGGCCTGGTGGTCGGCGTACGACCAGATGGCGCACTTCCGGGGCGACCCGTTGGCGATGCTCGACCCGGTCGCGGCGAGCGACGAGTCGTTCGTCATGGGATCGGTGTTCGCGCTCACGTACCGGCTCCTGGGCGGCGTCGACCCTGCCGATCCGGCGGTGCTCACCGACCTGGCCCGCGTCGTCGGGCGGTCGGCTCGCGGCACCGAACGCGAACAGCGCCATGCGGCGGCCGCACAGCTGCTGCACGGCGGGGAGTTCCTCGCTGCGGCCGCTGCCTGGGACGCGATCACGCTCGACCATACCGTCGACTACCCCGCCCACCGCTTCGCCCACGACGTGTGCCTCCACATCGGCGACGACTCGATCCGTCTGCCCGCCGCAGAACGTGCGGCCGTCGCCTGGGCCCCCGGCGATCGCGAACACGGCCTCGCCGCAGGGATGCTGTCGTTCGCGCTGGAGGAGGTGGGGCGCTACGACGAGGCGATCCGTGCGGGTGAGGTCGCGCTGGCCGCCGACCCCGATGACCTGTGGGCGCGCCATGCGCTCGCACACGTGTACGAGAGCACCCAGTGCCACGACGAGGCCGTCGACCTCCTCGTGCCCACGTCGGGTCGGTGGCAGGAGCAGACGATGCTCAGCAACCACGTGTGGTGGCACCTCGGACTGCGCCTGTTGGAGCACGGCGACGTCGAGGGCGCGCTGGCGGTGCTCGACGACCACCTCGTGTCGACCACGGCGTTCGGGTTGTCCGACGCCACCTCGCTGCTGTGGCGCATCGACCTCGTGAGCGGCGACGCCCTCGA
>JBILUM010000075.1:0-7862 GCA_044370995.1 Ilumatobacteraceae bacterium
CGGCCGATGGGAGATGGTTGGTGGTGGCGGTCGGCGACGCCGACGGCACGTCGCTCGTGCGGTTCGACCTCGATGCCGTCCTGACGACCGAGCCGACGACCGAGCCGACGACCGAGCCGACGACCGGGCAGCCGGTCGTCACGACGCCCGCACCGCGCGTCGGGCGCGGGCTGGGTGGTGGGTGCTGGTGCTTCGCCGACGCCGACCGGGCGATCGTCTACGCCGGCGTGGACGGCAACCTGTGGTGGCAACCGCTCGTCGACCTGCCGGCCGCGGCGCGCCGACTCACCGACCACGGGCCCGACCGCGTGGCCCAGGCACCGCACGCGACGGCCGACGGTGGTCGTGTCGTCTACGTCGTCGACCAGTCGGAGGTGTGGCAGCTCGACGTGCACACCGGTTCGTCCACGCGGCTCGACGACGGCTCGGCCGACTTCTGCTTCGACCCGCAGGTCACGCTGTGCGACACGGCCGCCACATGGCTCGCCTGGAACGTGCCGAACATGCCGTGGGACCACTCGCGGGTGGTGCGCGCGTCGTTCGACGGCCGTGTGCGCGAGGAGTTCGTACCGAGGCACGGCATCCAACAGGCCCGCGTCGCGTCCGATGGAACTCGCGTCTGCGTCCGCGACGACACCGGGTGGAACAACGTGTGGTGGGGTGATCGCCCGCTCGTCGACGAGCCGTTCGAACACGCCGGCCCCACCTGGGGGCTGGGACAGCGCTCGTTCGCCGTGTCCCCCGACGCGACACAGGTCGCGTTCACCCGCAACGAGTCGGGGTTCGGTCGGCTGTGCATCGCGGCCGTCCCGAATGCGGGGGCGAACGACGACGGATCGTCCGCGGTGCGCGAGCTCGGCAGAGGGGTGCACGGCCAGCTGTCGTGGAGCGGCGGCCGGATCGCCGCGCTGCGCACCGGCGCACGAACACCAACCGAGCTCGTGGTGTACGACGCGATCACGGGCGACCGTCGCACGGTCGCGGTCGCCTCGACCACGGCCTGGGACCGCGACCTGCTCGCCGAGCCCGAGACGCTCACGGTGCCCGCCGACGACGGTGGCATGGTCCACGCCCGGCTCTACCGTGCCGATGCCACGCATCGCGCCGCAGGCGAGCCGCCGCGGACGATCTGTTGGCTGCACGGCGGCCCCACCGATCAGTGGCAGGTGACGTTCATGCCCCGTGTCGCGTACTGGCGGGCGCAGGGGTGGGACGTGCTGGTGCCCGACCACCGGGGCAGCACCGGTCACGGCAGGGCCTACCAACAGGCGCTGCGCGGGCGATGGGGCGAGCTCGACGTCGCGGACGTGGCGGCCGTGGTGCGCCACGCGCATCTCATCGGACTGGCCGAGCCCGCGCACACGGTGCTCATCGGTGGGTCGGCCGGTGGTTTCACGGTGCTCGGTGTGCTGCGTCACCACCCGGGCGTCGCGGCCGCAGCCGTGGTGGCGTACCCCGTGGCCGATCTGGCCGATCTCGCCGAACGCAGTCATCGGTTCGAGCGTCACTACACACGAACCCTCGTCGGTGAGCCCCCGGCGCCTCCGGCGATCGACGAGCGTGCACGCGACCGGTCGCCCACCTGGTTCGCCGATCGCATCTCCACGCCCCTGCTCGTGCTCCACGGTGAGGACGATCCCGTCGTCCCCGTCGGGCAGAGTCGGGTCCTCGTCGAGCGGATGCGCGCTGCCGGTGGGACGGTGGAGCTCGTGGTGTACCCGGGTGAGGGACACGGGTTCCGCCGCCGCGAGCACCAAGTCGACGAGTACCAGCGGATCGCAGCGTTCCTGACCCGCCACGTGGCCTCCGCGACGGCGGAGCGATAGCGTCGCCGGCGTGGATCGGCCCCTCCCGATCCCTCTCTCGACGGGACCACGATGACCGACTGGAACCCCAACGATCCGGATGCGACCCGGGTCCATTACGACCTCAGCGCCTGGGACTTCGACCAGCAGGCGGAGCTGGCAGCGGCGATGGCCGACGCCGAGGTGCCCCACGCCTGGGACGGCAACGAGCTGATCGTGCCCGAGGAGATGGAACAGCAGGCCGACGAGCTCATCGCTCGCGTCGAGGCCGAACTCGGCATCGTGTCCGACCCGGGCGACGACATCGATGGGCTCGGGCCCCGCCCGGCCGCGATCGAGCTCGGCGCCGACGAGGCCACCACCGAGTACGACCTGGCCGACTGGTCGGCCGCCGAGCTCGACACCGTCTCGATCGCGTTGGCCGACGCCCGCATCCCGTTCCGGTGGGAGGAGCAGGTGCTGCTCGTGTCCACCGCCGACGAGGACGTCGTCGAGACCCTCCTCGACGACATCGAGAGCGGCGAGTACGTCGACGTCGGGGCGGCCCGTGTGCCCACCGCCGCCGACGAACGCTCGGCCGCCGTGCTCACCGACTTCTTCCTCGCCGCCGAACGACTGCAGCGCGATCCTCTCGACGCCGACGGCATCGATCACCTGCGCCGTGCCACCGACGTCGCCGATCCCGACGTCGCCCCGTTCGGCGTCACGCCGAAGCTGTGGCAGCGCACGTGTGAGCTCGCCGAGGACATCGTCGACGCACTCGTCGACGACGACGGCCCCGATCACCAGGCGGCCATGGACGCGGCGTCCACGCTCCTCGAACTGCTCCGACCGCACGTCTGACCCGCCGAGCCGCGGATCGACACACCATGTTGCTCGCCGAGCTGGAGGTCTGGCACTCCCGACCCACCACACCCACCCGCCGGGTCGCGCTCGGCCACCTCGTGCTGCCCACCGATCCCGCCCCCGGGTTCGGCGGGTTGTTGCTCGGCGCCGTGATCGCCACCCATCTGCCCGAGGTCGACCCCGACCTCGTGGCCGATGTGCACCGGCTGCTGCGCCAGGTCGAAGACGGTGCCCGCGTGCCGCAGCCCCGGCTCCGCCACCGCTACCAGGTCGATCGGCACGGGTTGGCGGTGAGCGTGCACCGGCTCGTCGGCGAGGGCGACAACGTGCGCTTCGACCTGCACGCGCAGGGCAGCGCGCTCGCACAGGTGCTCGGCGCCGTGTATGCGGTCGAGCGGCTCGACGAGGCGTCGCGCCGGCTGCTGGTACCGGTGCTGCAGCGATCGATGCGGTGGCGCGGGCCGATCGGGCCGTCGTTCATCGCCAACCTCGCCGGCACCGCGTCCACCTCGCTGTCGGCGATGGCCGACCCGCGGGCGTGGGCGCTCGAACTGCTCGGGTTCCCGCCCGGGACGGGGAAGGTCTCCAAGCGCGAGGTCACCACCCGCTACCGCGAGGGACTGCGCCGAGCGCATCCCGACCACGGCGGGAGCGAGGCTGCTGCCAGTCAGGCGATCGCCGATCTCGGCGAGGCACGGAAGATCCTGTCGCCGTGAGCCCGCGCCGAACCTCCGCATCGCTGACACGGGCCACATCGTCCGCCGGTGCATCGTTGCTGCTGTTCCCCGGCGCCGGCTCCGACCGGAACCACTCGTCGCTCGTCGCGATCGAGGAGGCCGTGGCACCTCGGCGGTGCACGCGGGCCGACTTCCCGTACCGCCGAGCAGGCAAGCAAGCCCCCGACCGCGCACCCGTGCTCGTGCAGTCGGTCGTCGACGAGGCGGCCGGCGTGGGGGTGGGACCGCTGATCCTCGGCGGACGGTCGATGGGTGGACGCATGTGCTCGATGGCCGTCGCCGACGGGCTGGTGCCCGACGCCGTCGGCCTCGTGCTCATCAGCTACCCGCTCCACCCGCCCGGTCAGCCGGACAAGCTGCGCGTCGAGCACCTCGTTCGCCTCCAGGTGCCGTGCCTGTTCGTGCACGGCACCAAGGACACCTTCGGCACACCCGACGAGCTGCAGGCGTGGACCGCCACGATCCCTGGCGCTCCCGACACCGTGACCCACGTCTGGGTCGAGGGCAAGGGCCACGACCTCAAGCGGGCGGACGACCAGATCGTCGCTGCCGTCACCGCCTGGCTCACGGGCCGCTGACGTTCATGCGTCCTCGGGGTTGATCTCCTCGAGCGTTCGGTGCGCGGTCTCCGGGTAGGTCGTGTACACCACGATGGCGGTCACCACCTGGGCGAGCGCGAGCAGGCCCATGGTCGACCCGTAGCTCCAGCCGCGGTCGATGAGGAACCCGGCGAGCAGCAGCCCGATGCTGCCGCCGACGAGCGCCATCGCGACGATGAGCCCTCCGGCCTGGCCGCGGCGCCCCGTGGGGAACATCTCGGTGCGGTACACCGAGAACGCCGGGAACGCGATCCCTGCGAGCAGGCCACCGACGAACGCCGAGATCCACATGACGACGCCACCGACGACGAATGACAGCACGAGCCCGCCCGTGGCGAAGGGGATGGAGATCGCGAGCACACGCCGTCTCCCCGCGGTGTCGGCCAGACGGCCGCCGAGCACGAAGCCGATCGATGCCGGGGTGGCGGTGGTGAGCGTGAAGACCGCGATGGCCGCGGCGCTGTAGCCGCGCACGTCGTCGAGGTACCGGTTCTGGAAGTACGACGCCGGCGCGACGAACAGGTTGGCCAGGAACGCGACCGAGGCGATGATCGCGAACCGCCGCTTGTCGATGCGCGCCTCGCCGACGTTCTGGGTCTCGACGATGTGTTCGAACCGGGGCGTCTCGGTGAGGCGGCGCGTCACCGTGACGGCTGCGACGAGCCACACCAGCGACACCGCGTACACGAACCGCCAGCCGCCGTCGCCCACGTCGGCCAGGGGAAGTGCCATCACCGCGATGCCGGCGCCGAGGCCGCTCGCCATCGCGAGCACGCTCACCGCGTACGCACGGCTGCTTCGGGGCATCTCCTCCGCCGCTGCGACCGCGATCAGCAGGTCGAGGGCGATGCCGAGCGGGCGGGCGACGGTCTGGGTCGCCGTCAGCACCCAGAAGTTCGGGGCGAGCGCCCCGAGCGACGCGAGCGTGGGCGCGAGCCAGGCCAGCAGGACGATCATCCGTCGCCGCCCGAGTCGATCGGCCAGCACGGCGAAGGGCAGCGCGAGCACGATGCCGCAGCGCACGAGCACCCCGGCGAAGCCCTGGCCCTGCTCGCTGATCCCGAAGTCGTCCGCGGCGAAGTTGACGGTCTGGGTGAACAGGGTGTTCACGAACGCGGACGGCATCGAGACGGCCGCCAGGAGGCCGAGGACGAGCACGTGTCGTGGCTCGAGCCGGTCGGGCGGCGCCCAGGCCGGCTGCGCACCGATCCCGGACGACCGCTGTTTCAACGACGCTCGAACCGGCCACCGGAACAGCCATCCGAACCACGGGATGTCGAGCCGGTACGTGGTGGTGTCGACCACACGGCCGTTGCGCACCTCGACGACGCGGTGGTACTCCGTGAACGGGCCCTCGGCCTGCTCGAGTTCCACCACCTCACCTGCCTCACCTGCCTCACCCGCCTCACCCGCCTCACCGTCGGCCGGTCGGTCGGCGACGACCCGCTCGGCCACCAGGCCGTTTCGGGGACGCCGGGCGTGCTCGAGTTCGGACGTCGTCCAGGAGCGGACGACTCGGCGGGGGGGCCTGAGCACGTGCCGACAGTAATGCCGGGCATACTGGACAGCCATGTCGCCGAGCCCGCTCGATCCGAGCCATCCCCGCGACCCGCTGTCACCCGACCGGCGCACCTCCGACGCGGTGGTCGTGGTGCACCGCTCCGGCCCGCTCCGGGGCGAGGTGGTGGTCCCCGGCGCGAAGAACTCGGTGTTGAAGCTGATGGCGGCGACGTTGCTCGCCGACGGTGAACACCATCTGACCAACGTGCCCGACATCGCCGACGTCTCGATCATGAGCGATCTGCTCGCCGCGATCGGGGTGACGACCACCAGCCCGGCGCCGGGCGAGCTGCTGATGGTGAACGCCGGTGAGATCACGCCGGTGGCGCCGTACGAACTCGTCGAACGGATCCGTGCGTCGATCAACGTCCTCGGGCCGCTGCTCGGTCGGTTCGGTCGCGTCCGGTTGTCGCTGCCGGGCGGTGACGACTTCGGCTCACGCCCGATCGACATGCACCTGAGCGGCCTCGAGGCCATGGGTGCGACGATCACCCTCGATCACGGCGACGTCGTCGCGACCGCCGATCGGTTGCACGGTGCCGACGTCACGTTCGAGTTCCCGAGCGTCGGTGCCACGGAGAACATCCTCACGGCGGCGGTGCATGCCAAGGGCACCACGGTCATCGACAACGCCGCACGCGAACCGGAGATCGCCGACCTGTGTTGCATGCTCGTCGCGATGGGCGCCGAGATCGAGGGGATCGGCACCTCGCGGCTCGTCGTGCACGGCGTCGAGCCGGGCACGCTGCGCGCCACGCGCCACGACACCGTGCCCGACCGCATCCAGGCGGCCACCTACCTCGCTGCGGCCGCGGTCACCGGCGGCGAGTTGTTCCTGCGCGGCGCGCGCGCCGATCACATGGACATGCTCCTGCGACGCTTCACCGACATGGGCCTCGAGCTCGTCCCCCAGCACGACGGGCTGAGCATCCACGCCCCCGAGCGGATGCGGGCCATCGACGTCGCGACCCTGCCGTACCCCGGCATCGCCACCGACTACAAGCCGCTCATCGTCACGATGCTGGCGATCGCTGACGGGGTCGGCATCGTCACCGAGAACCTCTATCCCGGTCGGTTCCGGTACGTCGAGGAGCTGTGCCGACTCGGTGCCGACATCCGCACCGACGGTCATCACGCGGTGGTGCGCGGCCGGGCCGCGCTCAGCGGCGCACCGGTCCGCGCGCCTGACATCCGGGCGGGCGCGGCCCTCGTGGTCGCCGGACTCGTGGCCGAGGGCACGACCACGATCAGCGGGGTGCACCACATCGATCGCGGCTACGACGACCTCGTCGGTCGGCTCGCCGCAGTGGGTGCGTCGATCGAGCGTCGCCCGCCGCGTTGACGGACCGGCCCGACGCCTCGCCGTCGCCGGGTCAGCGGCCCGAGCGGTCCGCCGGATCGGGCGGATCGGAGGGCGGTGTCATCGTGGTCGAGGTGCGGTCGACCCGCCGCTTGGCCAGACGGAGCAGCAGCACGACGATGGCCATCGGGCCGACGATGAGCAGGATCTCGTCCCAGCCGCCCTGATGGGCGAGGACGACGCCGAGCCGCGTCCTCACACGACCTCGAGGACCATCAGCACCGCGCCGGTCTCGTGGCTCTCGAGCTCGAACGATCCGGCCTGGTTGGCGACGAAGGTGAACGTGGCGGTCTGACCGGCCGGCATGACCTGACCGTCGCCGAGGTCGAACCCGTGCAGGTGGAACTCGTCCTCGCTGCCGGGGTTGGTGACCGACAGGGCGATCGTGGCGCCGAGCGGGACGCGCTCGATCCGCTCGGGGGCGGCGTCGAGGCCGACGGTGACGCTGAGCGAGTAGGGCAGGTCGGACGTGACCGGCGGGAGGGGGATGTCGCCGGTGCCGACGGGCAACGGGATGTCGCCCGTGCCCATGGGCAGGTCGGCCGTGTCGGAGGGCGCCGGGGTGACCGGTGCCGCGCTCGTCGTCGGAGCGGGAGCGGGGGCGGGAGCGGCGGTCTCGACGGCGACCGTGGTGGGGGCGTCGGCGGTTTCGGCGGTTTCGGCGGTGTCGCCATCACCGCCGCAGGCGGTGAGCAGCAGCAGTGCCAGCACGGACGCGCCGGCCAGGCTCGGACGTGTTCTCATGAGTCGCCATCGTACGGCGGCTGCTGGTTGAATGGACGTTGCCCCGTCCGAAAGCCGTCCCTCGCATGCGCGCCCTCGTCGAAGCCACGATCGAAGTCATCCGTCCCGCATTGCAGGCAGACGGCGGCGACATCGTCCTGCGCGACGTCGACCCGGACACCGGCGTGGTCTCGGTGACGCTGCTGGGCGCGTGTGGCAACTGCCCCGCCAG
>JBILUM010000129.1:0-6585 GCA_044370995.1 Ilumatobacteraceae bacterium
ACTGGTTCATCCGCGTCCCGTTCATGCTCGAAGGGCTCATCCAGGGCCTCGTCGGTGCGATGTTCGCCAGCGCGGGTGTGCTCACGGCCAACTGGTACTGGACCTCCACCGTGCAGTCGTTCCCGCCAGACTCGGGCTTCGGCGCCTTCGTCGTCATCGGCAACTACCCGCAGTGGGTGGTGTTCTGGCTGATCGTGCTGGGGATGCTCGTGGGTGCCATCGGATCCGGCACCGCCGCCTCCAAGTTCCTCGACGTCTAGTCGGCCTGTCACGATCGGGTGATGGAGTACACCCAGATCATCTACTCGGTCGACGAGCACATCGCGACCATCACGCTCAACCGTCCCGAACAGCTCAACGCATTCACGGGGACGATGATGCACGAGCTCGTCGATGCCTTCGACCGGATCGATGCCGACGACGAGGTCCGGGTCGTGATCGTCACGGGTGCGGGCCGCGGCTTCTGCGCCGGTGCCGACCTGAGCAGCGGTGGCGAGACCTTCAGCCGCGGCGGCAGCGACATCGAGACGAAGGTGCAGGGCGTGCCCCGTGACGGCGGTGGCATCGTCAGCCTGCGCATCTTCGAGTGCACCAAGCCGGTGATCGCCGCGATCAATGGGCCGGCAGTGGGTGTGGGCGTCACGATGACCCTGCCGATGGACATCCGTCTGGCGAGCGAGAACTCGAAGTTCGGGTTCGTGTTCGCCCGCCGGGGCATCCTGCCCGAGGCGTGCTCGTCGTACTTCCTGCCGCGGCTGGTGGGCATCAGCCAGGCGACCGAGTGGTGCTACACGGGTCGGGTGTTCGGCCCGCAGGAAGCCAAGGACGGTCGCCTGGTGCGCAGTGTGCACGCACCCGACGACCTGATCCCCGCGGCGCGGGCGATCGCCAAGGAGATCGTCGACAACACCGCCCCGGTGTCGGTGGCGCTCACCCGTCAGATGCTGTGGCGCCTGCTCGGCGCCGACCACCCGATGGAGGCCCACAGGGTCGACTCGCGCGGCATCGCCGAGCGCGGCAGGAGCGCCGACTCGCGCGAGGGCGTGATGAGCTTCCTCGAGAAGCGGCCGCCGGTGTTCCCCGTGAAGGTGAGCGACGGCCTGCCCGACATCTTCCCCGGCTGGGAGCCCCGCGAGTTCTCATGAACGGCTGACTTGTGGGAACCCGGAGAATTTCTTGTCAAGGTCGCCACTGGCGGTGCCGAAGAACAGGGGACTCTGCGGGCGGCACCTCTGGTGCGAATGCGGAGCACGACATACGCATTCGATTCCAAGCAGTTGATTCCAGGGGGAAGTGACCATGAACGTGATGACCGGTGATGTGGTGGAAGTCGACGTCGACGGCGAGACCGTGACGGCGCTCGTGCTGCTGGCGACGCCCGAGGCAGTGATCCTCGATCCCTGCGACGGCACGATGCCGATGGTGTTCCGTCCGGAGCACCTCACGAACGTGCGCATCTTCGATCCCGCCGTCTGATCCCGCCGTCTGAGGAGTCCGTAGCCTGGGTCGCGTGAGCGACGTCCAGGATGTGAGTTTCTTCGACCGTGTCGGCGGCCAGCCGTTCTTCGATCGGCTCGTCGACGTGTTCTACGACGGCATCGCCGGCGACCCGGTGCTGCTGCCGCTCTACCCGGAGCAGCACGACCTGGGTCCGGCCCGTCGTCGCCTCGCGCTGTTCCTCGGCCAGTACTGGGGTGGCCCCACGACCTACAGCGACGAGCGTGGCCATCCGCGACTGCGGATGCGGCACATGACCTTCACCGTCGGCCCGCTCGAGCGCGACCGCTGGCTGCACCACATGGTGCACGCGGTCGAGACCGCCACCGAGTCGTTCATCGATCCGGTCGAGGCCGCTGCGGTGCAGCAGGTGCTGCTGGCGTACTTCGTGCCGGCGGCGGAACACCTCCGCAACGACACGGGGTTGCCGATCAGCTCTGCGCGGCCTGCACCACCAGCTGGCTGATCAGCTCCGCCGACAGGCGATCGCTGTTGATCACCAGGTCGTAGTGCGTGGAGAGCTCGCGGTCGACCCCGTAGAACTTCTTGAGGTAGTCGGCGCGGCCGGCGTCGTCGTCGGCCACGGCCTTCGTCGCCTTCTTCGCGTCCCCATCGGCGGCGTCCAGCAACCGAGAGACACGCACGTCGTGCGACGCCGTCACGAGCACGCGCAGCACGTCGGTTCGGTCGGCGAGTGCGAACGACGCTGCGTGCGACGAGATGACGGCGCGGCCGTCGTCGGCGGTCTCGTGAATCGACGTCTGGATCAGCGCCCGCAGGCCCTTGGGGTCGACGACCGACGGCGGCGGCATCATCGTGGGCATCCCCGACATGAACCCGTCGGCAGCGCCACCGAGCGCCAGGCTCTCGAGCAGTCGGTTGAGGACGCCCTTGCGCTTTTCGACCTCGGCCAGTTCTTCGACGGCGATGCCCTGTGACTCTGCGGCGCGCTGGACGATCTCTTCGTCGACCAGCCGGAAGCCGAGTGCCTCGGCGACCTTCGTGGCGACCTCGGCTCCTACCGAACCGCCGACCCGTGCAATGCAGACCACGCCGTAGCTCATGGGTCACGACCGTAGCCGTCAGCGTCGGCGGAGGCCGTAACAGACGATCGCCGTCGCGGCTGCGACGTTCAACGAGTCGACGCCGTGATGCATCGGGATCCGGACGCGCAGGGATGCGGCCGCGAGGACGTCGTCGCTCAGGCCCACGCGCTCGGCGCCCATGCACACCACGAGCCGATCGGGCGGCGTGATGTCGTCGATGTCGGTGGCGTCCGCATCGGGCGTGAGCGCGGCCACCGAGAAGCCGGTGGCGACGAGCCGGGCCACCGTGGCGGCCACGTCGGTGGTGCGCGCATGGGGGAACACGACCGCGTGGCCCATCGACACGCGCAGCGACCGCCGCGCCAGAGGATCAGCACTCGTGGCGTCGACGATCATGCCGTCCCAACCGAGGCCGGTGGCGTTGCGGATGATCGCGCCGATGTTCGCCGGGTTGTCGACTGCCTCGACGAGCACCAGCCGGTGCGCCGTGGCCGCGAGCGCGTCGACCGTGGTGCGCGGAGGCCGCTGGAAGATGGCGACGATCGAATTGGGAACGCCGAGCTTGGTGACGAGCGCTCGAACCCGCTCGCCGCCGGCGTACACGGGGATGCGCGTCAGCAGGAGCTCGGTGACCGGCGGTGGGCGCAGCTCGTCGACGAGCGCGACGACCGGTTCGCAGCCGGCCTCCAGCGCGCGCTCCACCACGAGGTCGCCCTCGGCCATGAACAGGCCCTCGCCGTCGTCGTTGCGACGCTGCGGTCGATTCGACAGCTGTCGCTCGTTCAGCCGGAAGACCGCGAGCCGCTCGTCGTCGGGGTCGTCGACTTGGATCAGCACGGTGTCAGAACAGCCAGGGGAACTCGCTCCAGTCGGGGTCGCGCTTTTCGAGGAACGACATCCGTCCCTCCTGCGCTTCGTCGGTCATGTAGGCGAGGCGGGTGGCCTCGCCGGCGAACACCTGCTGGCCCACGAGGCCGTCGTCGATCAGGTTGAACGAGTACTTGAGCATTCGCTGTGCGGTGGGGCTCTTGCCGTTGATCTCCTTGCCCCACTGCAGCGCCGTCGCCTCGAGCTCGGCGTGCGGCACCACCGCGTTCACCATGCCCATCTCGCGGGCCTGCGCAGCGGTGTACTCGCGGCCGAGGAAGAAGATCTCGCGGGCGAACTTCTGGCCGGTCTGACGGGCGAGGTAGGCACTGCCGAAGCCGCCGTCGAAGCTGGCGACATCGGCGTCGGTCTGCTTGAACCGGGCGTGTTCCTCGCTCGCGATGGTGAGGTCGGCGACGACGTGCAGGCTGTGCCCGCCACCGGCCGCCCAGCCCGGCACCACGCAGATCACGATCTTCGGCATGAACCGGATGAGGCGCTGCACCTCGAGGATGTGGAGCCGGCCGGCCCGCCCCGCCTGGATCGTGTCGGCAGTGTCGCCCTCGGCGTACTTGTAGCCGTCCTTGCCGCGGATGCGCTGGTCGCCACCGCTGCAGAACGCCCAGCCGCCGTCCTTCGGCGACGGTCCGTTGCCGGTGAGCAGCACGCAGCCGACGTCGGTGCTCATCCGGGCGTGGTCGAGTGCGGTGTAGAGCTGGTCGACGGTCTTCGGTCGGAACGCGTTGCGCACCTCGGGCCGGTTGAACGCGATGCGTACCGTGCCGTGCGCCAACGCCCGGTGATAGGTGATGTCGTCGAACGCGAACCCGGGCACCACGCGCCAGGCGCTGGGGTCGAAGATGTCGCTGACGCGCTCGGGGGAGTCTGCTGTGCCGGCCATTCCCGACATTGTGCTCGCTCGGGCGCTGCTACGTTCAGCCGCATGCCGCACGCAGCGATCAACGGCCAACAGATCCACTACGAGGACACCGGTGGCGATGGCCCTCCCGTGATCCTCGGTCATGGATTCCTCATGGACCTCACCATGTTCGAACACCAGGTGGCGGCCCTGCGCGACCGGTACCGCGTGATCACCTGGGACGAACGCGGTTTCGGTAGCACCGTCACCGACGGCGAGCCGTTCACCTACTGGGATTCGGCAGCCGACTGCCTCGGGTTGCTCGACCACCTCGGCATCGATCGTGCCGTCGTCGGCGGGATGAGCCAGGGCGGGTACCTGTCGTTGCGAGTGGCGCTCACCGCGCCCGATCGGGTGCGGGCGCTCATCCTCCTCGATTCGGGCGCCGCGCTCGACGCGCCGGAGAAGCTCGCTGCGAACCAGGGCATGGTCGACATGTGGC
The DNA here is from genome assembly GCA_044370995.1 of Ilumatobacteraceae bacterium. GTDB lineage: Bacteria > Actinomycetota > Acidimicrobiia > Acidimicrobiales > Ilumatobacteraceae > VFMC01. The sequence goes on from JBILUM010000129.1 coordinate 4,772, forward strand.
TGGCGGTCGGCCCGGTCGACGAGCTCGCCCAGGCGGTCGCGACGATCATCATCGACGACCCGGTGGAAGACCCGAAGTGGATCGCCAAGTGGCAGGCGCGGCCGAAGGAGTCGATGGCGGAGCCGGCCCGCTGTCTGCTCACCCGCGACGACGTGAGCCCCCGCCTCGGCGAGATCACGTGCCCGGCACTCGTGATCCACGGCACCGAGGACACGGCGATCACGATGGAGCACGCCGAGGAGATGGCGGCCGGTCTGCCCGGCTGCGGCGGCGTCGTGAAGGTGAGCGGTGCGCACGCAGCGAACCTCACCAACCCCGACCCGGTGAACGCCGCCATCCTCGATTTCCTCGCCGACCTCCCGGCCTGATCGGATCACGACATGGCATTGCAGATCTTCGGTGTCCCCGGCTTGCCCGAGATCGTCCCCGGGAGCGACCTCGCGGCGATGATCGCCACCGCAGCGGCCGACGCCGGAACCCCATTGGCCGACGGCGACGTCGTCGTGGTCACGTCGAAGATCGTGTCGAAGGCCGAGGGGCGAACGGTCGAGCTCGCCGACGTGCAGCCGTCGCAGTTCGCGATCGACTGGTCGCTGCCGTGGGACAAGGATCCCGCGGTCACCGAGCTGGTGTTGCGCGAGTCGAAGCGCGTGGTCCGCCAGGTGGGGCCGATCCTGATCACCGAGACCCACCACGGGTTCGTCTGCGCGAACAGCGGTCTCGACCAGTCGAGCAGCGGCGCACACGGCCGCGTCGTGTTGCTGCCGCTCGATCCCGACGCGTCGGCCCCGCGCATCCGCGCCGGACTCCAGGCCGCCGGCATCGACGCCGCGGTCATCATCAGCGACACGTTCGGACGGGCATGGCGCGAGGGGCAGACCGACATCGCGATCGGTGTCGCCGGCATCCAGCCGATCCTCAGCTACATCGGCCAGGTCGACCCCCACGGTCACGAGTTCAAGGTGCAGGCGATCTGCACCGCCGACGAGCTCACCGGTGCGGCCGAACTCGTGAAGGGCAACACCTCCCGGGTCCCCGTCGGTGTGGTGCGCGGCTTCGAGTTCGAGCTCGACGACACCGCGGTGATCGCGCCCGTGCTGCGCGACCAGACCCGCGACCTGTTCCGCTGACCGACCTCCGGCCCGGGCCGCTCGAAATGCGGCCGTGACGGGCGCTGCCGCGCACCTACGGTTGGGCCGATGATCGAGCCCGCTCACGTGGTCACGGCCCGCGATGCCTACGACGGCACCGCCGATCTGTACGTGCAGTTCATCGGCACGGAGATCAACTCGTCGATCGAGGCCGACCTCGATCGGGCGGTGCTCGAGTCGTTCGCCGATGGTCTCGCCACTGCGTCCGAACCGCCGACCGGACCGGTCGCCGACATCGGTTGTGGTCCGGGACGCGCGGCCGCCTTCCTGGCTGCTCGTGGACTCGACGTCGTCGGCTTCGACGTCTCGACGGCGATGCTCGACCTCGCTCGCGCCGCCCACCCGAGCCTGCGTTTCGAGGAGGGCTCGCTCACCCGGCTGCCCGTGGCCGACGGCTCGCTCGCCGGCGCGGTCTGCTGGTACTCGATCATCCACACGCCGCCCGACGCGCTCGACGAGGTGATGGTCGAACTCGCTCGGGTGCTCGCACCCGGTGCACCCCTCCTCGTCGCGTTCCAGGCGGGTGGCGGCGAAGCGGTGCATCGCACCGAGGTACTGGGGCAAGCGGTGTCGCTCACCAGCCACCGCCACGATCCGTCCGATGTCGTGCGTCGTCTCGACGCCGCCGGGTTCGTGGTGGATGCACCCGTGGTGCGGGCCGCG
>JBILUM010000077.1:0-7809 GCA_044370995.1 Ilumatobacteraceae bacterium
CGAAGAAGCTGCGCGACCGGATCAAGGGGCCGGCGGCGAAGCCGGACGACGTCTCGTGGACAGTGCTGGGGCTACGAGGAGTTCCTGCGCATCATCGCCGACCCCTCCCACCCAGAACATGAGGAGCGGGTCATGTGGGCCGACGAGTGGGGTGGCGGCACGCTCGACCCCGAGTCCTTCGACATCAGCGAGTTCGAGGAGAACCTCGACCTCCTGTCGTACCTCGAGCAGGCCTTCCTCGTGTTCACACTCCCCAACTACTCCGGACGCGAGGCGAACATCCAGAAGCGAGGCCGCAAGCTGTACTTCGTCGACGGTGCCGTCCGAAACGCAGCTTTGCAGCGTGGACTCGCTCCACTCGACAACCCGGTCGAGCTCGGCGCCCTGCTGGAGAACCTCGTCGCAGCGACGCTCCGGTCGCTTTCACTTCATGCGGGCGTCCGACTGCACCACTGGCGCGATGGCAAACACGAGATCGACCTCGTCTTCGACCACCCTGACCAACCGCTCGCATTCGAGATCGGATCATCGCCCGACCACAGTCGTGCCGGCGCTCAGGCGTTCATGGAACGCCATCCTCGTTTCGCCGGACGGTGCTACCTCGTGGCTCCGCAGGCCACCGTTGCGCATCCCGCTGCAACATCGTCCGGCGTCGGGACGCTCCCGCTCGACCTGTTCCTCCTCGCCGTCGGCGCCCAAGCCGAGAAAGCTCTGGCTCAGAGCCTTCGGTCTTCCAAGTAGTGGCACACTCGGACGTCACGTGGAGAGCAGTCGTTCCAGCTCCCGCCGCATGAGTACGCGTCGCTTTTCCCAGACTTCGCGTCGCTTGGCAATGAGCGCGTATCAAACGCTGAGGTTGACGCTTGTCTCGCGGTGCAGCGCACTCCGGTAGAAGTCCGGTCCGGTAGAAGACACCCTCCCGGAACGCGAAAGGACCCCAGCTGAGCTGGGGTCCTTTGGTGGGCGAGGGGGGACTTGAACTCTGATGGACCGTGTCCGCTGACGTTCGCCGACGTCCGCCCTGTGCCGTCTGAGCTGGTCTACGTGAACCGCCGTGTTGAACCGTGCTGATCCAGATCGCCCGATTTCTACCCGTCCGGTAGAAGATCCGGTAGAAGATCCATCGACCCGGGCGGGAGTTGCCGGGGTGGTCCAAGACCCTGCGCGAAACTCGGCACATGCTCCTGCTGCGAGGGACGAAGAAGCTGCGCGACCGGATCAAGGGGTCAGCGGCGAAGCCTGACGACGTGTCATCGACGGTGCTGGGCGACTGGTTCGCCACGGCGTTGTTCTGGAAGCCGCAGGTCGCGCTGTTGGTGAACCAGCGGACGCTGCTGCCGGTCTTCATGCCGCTCGCGCCCGCGGCCACGCTCGTCTCCCGCATCCCGGAGGCGATCGCGACCGCGTTGCGCAACCAGGGGGCGGGCGAGGCGTTCATCGCCGCCGAGCTCGCTGCGATGGGTGAGGTACGCATCGCGAACACGAACGATCGCAGCACGCTCGGGGTGATGAACGAGTTCGCGTTCCAAGGCGAGTGGCACGTTATGGAGGGACTCAACGACCTCGAGGCCCTCAGCCACCGGTTGTCGTCGCTGATCCTCGGACCGCTCGACCACCGCCACGGCTCTCCCGATCACGAACTCGCCGCCGTGCTGCGCGATGGCCCATCGAACGTCGTCGAGCTGCGACCACGGCCCGCGCCACCGGCGGTGCGCCGCGCCGGCAACAAGGGCCAGGTGTTCCAGCTGAAGGTGACGCTCACCGGCATCAAGCCACCGGTCTGGCGGCGCATCCTCGTCCAGGCGTCGACCCCACTCGACCGCCTCCACGAGTACATCCAGGCCGCCTTCGGATGGTGGAACTACCACCTCTACGAGTTCGAGATCGACCGGGTTCGCTACGGCATCCCCGATCCCGACTGGGACTTCGGACCGCCCACCAAGCACGCGCATCACACCAAGCTCGGCAATGTCGCCGACGTCGGCGACGCTTTCAGATACACGTACGACTTCGGCGACGGCTGGGACCACAAGATCACCATCGAGAAGGCGATACCCATCGCACCAGGGATGAGCGTGCCTGCGTGCATCGACGGCAGACGGGCGTGCCCACCCGAGGACTGCGGCGGAACCGGGGGCTACGAAGAGCTCCTGCGAATCCTCGCCGACCCATCACACCCCGAGCACGAAGAACGAGTCATGTGGGCCGGCGAATGGGGCGGCGGCAAGCTCGACCCCGAAGCATTCGACATCAGCGAGTTCAACGACAACCTCGACCTCCTCCGCAACGCCGCACTCGACTGATCAACTGGGCGAGCTGCCGTCCGCAGCGCCGTGCCATCCCGGCTGACGTTCGAACTCCTCCCCACAAGCGAGCCACAAGTTGTGGGAGACGATCGTGCAAGTTGAGGGACGATCCGCACTTCCCTTTCACTCTGCACCCATTGGTTCAAGTTTGAGGGGTTATCCTTTGACGCGTCCCGACGTCGTGAAAGGATCGTGATGGCAGCTTGGGAGTCGGTTCACTGGGATTCCGACATCACGTCGGGCGTGCCGCGAGCACAGCAACGCTCTGGCACGTATCAGCGGTACGTCCCGGACTCAGTCGATGGGACGGCGTTGGCAATCGATCCTGCTGTCTCTCGGAAGGTCGCTGCGATCGAGCGCGGTATCCGCTCCCTCAACGGTGACGGGGCCGAGGGGCTCGCAGGGATCGCCCGTTTCTTGCTCCGGTCCGAAGCCATCGCCAGCTCACGGATCGAGGGCATCGCGCCATCGGCGCAGCAAGTCGCGCTCGCCGAGCTCGGGCAGTCCGAATCCGTCCGCGGGATCAGCGACCAGGCCCGCCTCGTCGCCAACAACATGACCGTCGTTCGTGAAGCCACGACCAAGCTGGTCGAGGCGGAAGTCCTGTCGGTCGACCACGTCACCGATCTGCACAAGTCCCTGCTCCCCGACGAACCACGGCATCACGGTCTCCGCACCGTCCAGAACTGGATCGGGATGTCGGACTGGTCACCGATCGACGCCGACTACGTGCCACCCGACCCCGATCGCGTCCCTGCCCTGATGGCCGACCTCGTCGACTACCTGAACGGCGCTGCGCACGCACCGCTGATCCAAGCGGCAGTGATTCACGCCCAGTTCGAGACGATTCACCCCTTCACCGACGGCAACGGTCGCGTCGGCCGCGCTCTCATCCACACCGTGCTCGCCCGTCGCGGCGTGGTCGACCGGGCGGTGCTTCCGATCAGCCTGGTCCTTGCGACACTGCGCGACACCTACATCGACGGGCTCACCTCTTTCCGGCACGCATCGGCACCCGGAAGCGAAGCTGCAACGGCGGCGATCAACGCATGGCTCAACACCTTCGTCGACGCTGCCGCGATCGCAGTGCAGCAGTCGAATGACCTGGTCACCAGAATCGCTGCGCTTCGCGACGATTGGACCGAGCGACTGACCGCCCACCGAGTCGCATCAGGGATCCGCCCGACACCTCGCGCCGACTCGGCAGTTGCACGACTGCTCGCGCAGCTGCCTGAGGCACCAGTCGTCACGGCGACCACCCTCGCGCGCATCCTCGACGTGTCGTTCCCCGCAGCGAGCGCAGCGCTCGATGAACTCCGTCAAGCGGGCATCGTCACGACCCGAACCATCGAACGTGGCGCGACCGCGTACATGGCCCGCGAGGTACTCGACATCGTGACCTTGTCCGAACGAGCCCTCGCGAGCACGCAGTTCGACACTCGCGCCGCATCACCCAATCGTTCGGCTCCGGCAGCTCCAAGGCGTTGAGCCCCAAACCCAGCTCAGCGAGTTCGAGGAGAACCTCGTCTTCCTCCGCAACGCGTCGCTCGACTGACGCCGGAACACACTGGGCGTCGAGACGGGGACATCACGGCCCCGTGTCACTCGTGAGCGCCGCCGCGAGCACTTCGGCGAGGACTCGGGAACGACGGACGGACTCGATCGCGACGACTTCCTCTTCGGTTGGGTTCGCGGGCCAGAACGGGTCGGGTGATTCGAACGAGTCGCCTGGGAGGAACACCGCTCCGTCGTGGCGGGGCAGCTGGTATCCGAGCTCCCAGTACTCGTGTGTCTCCAGTGCAGAGCAGATCAGCTCCACATCGGCGGTCGAGAGCGTGAGCGTGACGTTCATCGCCGCAGGCTCTCGAGGAGCGCGGGCGGTGTCAATGCATCAGGCGACGGCCGCCGCGATGGACTGGTAGAGGTCGCCCGGCACCGGGTGCTCGAGCTGCCACGTGATTGCCATCGGCCGCTCCCCGACATGGCTCATGTACGTCGCCGGGCCGAGGAACCAGAAGGCTCGATCGTCGGGCCGCATCCGCGTGAACAGGAAGATGCTCCGGTGGTCGCGGGCATGGTGCCGGTACCGGAGACCGGTTGCGCTGTCCTCACGGGTCATCGACTGGCTCTCCCAGTGGAACACCGTCCGGCTGATCGCATAGTCGCGATATCGCGTGGTCGGTGAGAAGCCGCCGCCGCTCTTGTCGAGAGTGACGGCGAGCAGTTCGGCATCAGCGCGCCTGGCCTCGTACACCCCGGTCTGCCACGGCGCGACCTTCGCTCTCGGTGCCTCGCCGAGCGCAGCCATGATCTCGATGCGTGAGTACCGGGCGTGGATCTGCAACGGGCAGTCCGGATGAGTGGCGAGCGGCCGGTGCAGGTGGTCTATCCGGTCTCGCAGCACGGTGAACAGCTCGGCCAGCTCGCGAGTCACGTTCGGATGCGCCCACAACAGCTCGACCGCGTGGACGAGGTCCATGTCCTTGTCGAGGGCGCGGTCGGCGACCGACGCGACCAGCATGTGCAACAGCCGTCGACGCCGTTCGGGCATCGAAGCCAGGTCGGGTGGACGTGCGGCCGTCAGCACGTCGATCGCCGCGCCGAGCCGTTCGGTGTCGTCGACGTGGAGGAGCCGGCTGATCGCCCGGCGGAGCACGGTTTCCTCAGGGCCATCGGTCGAGAGCGTCACGCCGGCATCGACACGGAGGTCCGACCAGCTCTTGCCGCCCTGGTAGATGTCGTCGAGATCGAGGCCCGACTCGCTGAGGAAATCGAGGAGGCCGATGTCCGGTCGCTCGCGACGCAGCGATCGAAGCTCGTCGACCTTCGCCCGCCAGCGGGTCGGGATCGCTTCGCGCAGGCTCCGCATCACGACCTCGGCGGCGACCCGATCCAGCTCCATGTGGCAGCCGGCGGGCAGGAAGGGGAAACGACGCTCGACCGCGTCGATGACGTCTCGCCGGGTGCCGCCGAGCAGCGCGCGGTAGCGACGGTCGAAGCGGAACTCGCGGCGATGCGTGCCGACGAAGTCGAGGACCGTGCAGAACGCCTTGCCCTTGGTCTTGCGCAGCCCGCGGCCGAGTTGTTGCAGGAACAACGTGGGACTCTCGGTCGGCCGGAGCATCAGCACGGTGTCGACCGCCGGCACGTCGACGCCTTCGTTGAACAGGTCGACGGAGAACACCACGCGCACCGCTCCTGACGCGAGGTCGCGCAGCGCCTGCTGTCGATCCGCCGCTGGCGTCTCGCCGGACACCGCAATCGACGGGATGCCGTGTCGGCTGAAGTGGCGGGCCATGAAGTGGGCGTGCTCGACGCTGACGCAGAACCCGAGGGCCCGCATCGTCACCACGTCTGCGTGATCGGTCACCTGCTGTACGACGAGACGAGCCCAGGCGTCGGAGCTGGTGTACACATCGCTGAGTGCGGCGACGTCGTAGCCGGTGCCGCGCTGCCACGGGATCTGCCGGAGGTCAAGGCCGTCATGGATGCCGTAGTACACGAACGGTGACAGGTGCTGTTGCTCGATCGCATCCCAGAGACGGAGCTCGGCGGCGATGCGGTCGTCGAACCAGTGGAGCACGGGCAGGCCGTCGCTGCGCTCCGGTGTGGCCGTCAGGCCGAGGAGTTCCTTCGGTCGGAGGTGGTCGAGGATTCGCGTGTACGACGGTGCCGCTGCGTGGTGGAACTCGTCGACGACGACGACGTCGAAGTGGTCGGGGTCGAGCGCCGTCAGGTCGTTCGCGTTCAGGCTCTGGATCGACGCGAAGACATGCTCGAAGCGCGACGGGCGGGCGCCGCGCACCCACTTCTCGCCGAAGGTCGGATCGCGCAGCGCATAGCGGAAGGTCGCCTGGCTCTGGTCGAGGATCTCCTCGCGATGTGCGATGAAGAGCAGCTGCGAGCGATCCATCCGTTCACGACATGCGGCGTAGTCGAGGGCGGCCATCACCGTCTTGCCGGTACCCGTGGCGGCGACGAGCAGGTTGCGGTGGTGCCCGTTCTGGCGTGAGAGCTCGAGCTGCTCGAGCAGGCGTTCCTGGAACGGCAGCGGTCGCAGCTCGATCGGGCTGAGGATCACGTGCGGGCCGGTGTCCGTCCGGCCGTTGCGTGCCCGCTCCTGCTCGAACGTCGCCGGGTCGTACGAGACGAAGTCGCCGGAGGCCCAGTAGCTCTCGAACACGGCGTCGAACTTGGCGAGCACGTCCGGGTTGCGGGCCGACGACGCCCGCACGTTCCATTCAAGACCGGTGACCTGTGCCGAGTGCGTGAGGTTCGACGACCCGACGTAGGCAGTCGAGAACCCGGTTCGGCGATGGAACACCCACGCCTTCGCGTGCAGGCGGGTGGAGGACACGTCATAGGACACGCGCACGTCGGCGCCGAGGTCGACCAGTTGCTCGATCGCGCGTTGCTCGGTCGAATCCGTGTACGTGGTGGTCAGCACGCGCAGCGGCTTGCCATCCGCGCAGTGCCTGCGCAGCGGTTCGAGGAGAGGCGCGATCCCGCTGCGTCGGATGAACGCCATCACCACGTCGATCTGGTCGGCCGACTCGATCTCGGATCGCAGTTGGCTCCACAGGGTGGGCTCACCCGGTGCGTTGGTGAGCAACGTGGTGTCGAGCACCGGGATGAGCGGAGGTTCGATTCGAGCCGCCGAGCCATCCGGGTTTCGGCGAAACACCGCGCGTAACACGGTGCCGGAACTGGCGGGAGCCGAGTCATCGTCGATGCCGACGATCTCACTCATACGCTCCAGAAGCGACCGGGCGACTTCGAGTCCTATCCGCACCCGGTCACGGTCGCCGATATCGAGCAGCGCTCGCTCGATCAGCCGCCCAAGATGCCATGAGATCCGATCAGCCGCGTCGGCAGTCGACAAGGGCCGCTCATCGACTGGGAGACTCCGGGCCACTTCCTCGAGCTTCGCTCTCAGCCCAACGGTGACGAGTTGCTCGTAGATCCCCGGCCCGAGTTCCGTCACGGGAATCGATGCTAGGAGCTCGCAGCGTTGGGGCCCGGCTCCATCGCGACTAGCCAGCAGTTGCCGTAGCCAGCGAAATCGCCCTCAGTCGAGCCCCGGGGCGCCATTCGAACGGGCGCAACATCTCGTCCGCCCCGCATCGTCTCTGATCGGCCATCAGCTAGCCAGGAGTCCGGACGCGAGAAGACCCCAGCTTTCGCTGGGGTCTCATCACCTGTGGGCGAGGGGGGACTTGAACCCCCACGTCCTTTAGAACACTGGCACCTGAAGCCAGCGCGTCTGCCATTTCGCCACTCGCCCGAGTGGAAACCTCACGCTAGCAACACCGGAGGCCCTGCCCAACCCGGTTGCCGGGCCTTGTCACCGCCTGCGACGGGCCCGCGACGAGCGACATCGAGGCGCGGCCAACGTCGTCGACGCCACAACTACCCTGGGAACCGTCATGGGCTTGCAATCGTTCGAGCGTGCCTTAGGGAATATGGTCGACTCCGTGTTTTCGCGTTCCTCCCGCAGCAGCAC
>JBILUM010000078.1:0-7805 GCA_044370995.1 Ilumatobacteraceae bacterium
CTCGTCGAGACGCGATCGGCTTCGGGAGCGAGCACGACGGCGCCGTCGGCGCCCGCAGACTCCGCCGTCGGCACCTCGGTCGTATCCGACGCGTCCGCGGCAGCAGCTGCCGGGACTGCGCTCGGTAGCGTCCCGTCCGGGGCCGGCACCGTGCCGGTCGTGTCGGGGGTCGTGTCGGAGCCCGCTGGACCGGGCCCGGTCGTTGCCGCGATCGCACCCGAGTCGGAGGCATCTGCAGAGGTGCTCGCGACGGCGGTCGGCAGCAGCGGGCCCCGGTCGACGGCGGTCGCCGCGGCGAGGACGGCTGCGGCCACGACGGCGAACGCGCCTGCTCGGGCGCGGTTCCGCACGTGGTGTCGCTCGGACTGCGGACTGCGTCCAGAGGGTCGCGCCACGACTTCGAGGAGTGGCGTCGTCGCGGTCGTCGCGGTCCCTGCGGACGCAGTGGTCGCCGTCGTCGTGACCAGCGACGCCACCGCCGCTCGGGCGCACGCCCGGCAGTGCTGCTCGCCCCGGTGGAGGTCGGTGCCGCACACGACGCAGATCGGGATCATCCGGTCCACCATCACTCGCCCTCTCCGGACGGGTGCTCCGACGACATCTGCGATCGCTCGCACCGGACGGTGGTGGGGCGCGGCGCGAAACGGACGTGGCCGCCGGTGCGCCGGGACGTGGACGGAACGCGACGAGTTCGAATGCTCGGATCGTCCGATCGCCCGGGATCCGGTCAAGCAGCGCCCACCGGCCCGTCGACTCAGGCGGTGTCGGCGGTGTCGGTGGTGTCGGTGGTGGCGTCGATCGTCGTGATGACAGCGCCTTGTGGGATCGCGTCCTCCAGCAGGCTGCGCACGAAGGCGAGCGCGTCGTCGGCGTCGCCGACCGACACGTGCTCGGTGATGCTGACCGTCTTCGTCCCGACCTCGTGCGAGGCCAGTCCGAAGCGATGATCCAGTTCGGTCATCAACGCCTCGGACGGAGCCTTGCGGAGCGTGACGACCGCGTGAACGTCGAATCCCATCGCGGCAGTCTTCACCATCGGCGTGCTGCCGTGTTCCGCACCTCTGCCGCGCGGCTTCGGCACGTGATCGGCACGAGCCGGGGCGTAGCGTCGCCTCATGGGGAGCACCGATCCGTCATCCGATCTCGAACAGCGCCTGGCGATCGCCGAGGCGCGACTGGCCCGCCTCGAGGCGAAGGAGGCGGTGCTGGCGACGTTCAACGAGTACCTCTACTTCCTCGACGTCGGGTATCCCGACGAGCTCGTCCCCGCCGTGTTCACGGCCGACGCGACCTTGGAGGTCCTCAACTTCCCGCCCGGCACGATGGCCGACCTCACCTTCGTCGGCCACGACGCGATCAAGCCGCTCTACGTGGCTCACACGGTGACCGCGCCCGCGATCCAGGGCGGTCACCACGCGAGCAACATCGCCATCGAGGTGGCGCCCGACTGCTCGAGCGCACGTCTGTCGGCCTACTTCATGACATCGACCGCAGCGGTCGGCATCCTGCAGGGCGGTCAGTACCAGGGCGAGGCCGTCCCCGACGGCGACCGCTGGCGGTTCCGCCACTACCGGATCCTCAGTGGGTGGGGATGGAGAGTGGCGAAGGACGTGATCCGTCCGGTGACCGACCCGATGCCGGCCGAGCGGGCCCGGCACGGTGCCCGTCCGGCGACCTGGGCCCCGCCTGCGGGCTGATCAGCCGCGGCCGCCGGCCACGGCCAACGTCTGGCCGGTGATCCACGAGCCGGCCGGCGAGGCGAGGAACACGACGGCGGCGGCCACGTCGAACGGTTCGCCGAGGCGGCCGAGCGGGACAGCCTTCGCGAGCGACGGCAACGCGTCGTCGGTGATGCCGCCGATGGTGGACAGCGACTCGGTGGGGACGATGCCGACGGCGAGCGCGTTGGCCCGGATGCCGCGCGGGCCGAGGTCGACCGACAGCGTGCGCGTGAGGTGGTTCATCGCCGCCTTCGCCGCACCGTAGGCGGCGAAGTTCGGCGACGGTGCGAGCGAGCTCGTCGACGAGATGCCGATCAGCGACGACCCCGGCTGCATCACCTTGGCGCAGGCCTTGGCAGCCACGAAGTGCGGGCGCAGGTTCAGGTCGAACTGGCCGTCCCAGTGCTCGTCGGGCATGTCGACCGTGGCGTAGGTGCCCTTGTGCTCGGAACCGCCCGCGTTGCTGACCCACACGTCGAGGCGACCGAGCTCGGCCACGGTTCGCTCCACGAGTTCGTGGACGAAGCTGCTGTCGCGGATGTCGCCGGCGACGCCGATCGCTCGCCGTCCCCTCGAACGGACCTCGCCGACGACGCGGTCGATCTCGGCCTGCCGTCGTGCGGTGACCACCACGTCGGCGCCGCAGTCGGCCAGGCCGACCGCGATGCCGCGCCCGATGCCTCGCCCCGAGCCGGTGACCACGGCGACCATGCCGTCCATCCGGAAGCGGTCGGCCAACGACCCGCTCGCACTGGTTGCCGCGTCTGCTGCTGCGCTCATGGCTGCACCTGCCTTGCCTCGGGGGTGGTCGCGACACGTCGGTCCGACGAGACGTTGTTACCACGCACCCACGGCATCGATCGGATCGGGACCACGGCTCGAGGTGGGGTACAGGATCGAGACCTGCACACGGCGACGTCGACATCAGTCCGGTACCCGATCGGGTCGCGCGGCAGCGGTTCGTGATCACATCGACCCGGCCCACCTCGCAACGGCGTGTTCAGTCGCTGCGCTGGTGGTCGGTGGTGCTGGGCTCGTGGTCTGAGATGACGCGAGCCTGGGTCGGAGGCCAGTCGGGAAGCGAGCGCAGGAACGGCTCCACCTCCGCCATGAACTCGTCGGGCATCTCGGCGAATGCCTGATGTCCACAGGGGAAGGTGGCCACCTGCGCCCCTTCGAGGGCGCGCCGTGCGCGCTTACCGTCGATCGTCCAGGCGAGCACGGGGTCGCGGCGGCCCCACATGAGCAGGGTCGGCACTGCGACGAGCCGGGCGTGGGGTCGGGCGTCGTGCTCACGTATGGCGAACGACCGCCAGATCGATGCAAATGCCTCGACGCGCTTGGGGTCGGTCGACATCTCGGCGGCCCTGTGCTGGATCTCGGCAACCGCTGGAGTGGTGCGGCGAAGGTAGAGGCGCGGCAGGGTGCGCATCGCCCGGCCTGCGAGCCCGGGCCAGCCGATCAACCTGCACACGGCCACGGAGCCGGGCCATCTCGGCGTGAACCCGCCGGGATTCACCAGCACCAGTCCACGAACGAGTTCGGGATGGGTGGCCGCTGCGCGTATCGCGGCGAACCCGCCGACGGAGTTGCCGATCAGTACGAACGGCCCCCCACCCAGACTCTGCAGCACGTGCGGGAGCGCAGCCGCGTACCCGGTTGCGGTCGGCCCTTCCGTGGTGGTGCTGTCGCCCCAGCCGGGCCAGTCGATGGCATGCACCGTGTGGAGCGCAGCGAGGCGATCGACGACAGCGTCGAAGTCGCGATGGTCGCCTCCGTTCGCATGGAGGAGCACGATGGGCTCTCCGCTCCCGGTGGAGTGAACCGCAACCTCTGCGGCCAGATGGCGTGCCTGGGACATGAGGCGAGTATACATGACCCAGTGGTCATGTATACCCGTCCCTGTCCGGGCTGAACCCACGCCTGGTGCGGAGTGCCAGGTGATGATCGGGCTAGATGGCGTTGAGGTCGATCGCCTTGCCGTTGTTGCCATCGAGCACGGGGATCCAGGTTTCGTCCTTGTACTGGTGAACGCCCATCTGCGAGGCGCAGACTGCGGTGAGGGCCACACCGACGATCACGGTCTTGCCGCACGCGATGGGGCCGGCCTGGAACATCATCGGTCCCTCGAAGGTGACGATGGCGTTGCGGAGCGCTGTCGGATCGGTGGCAGCTGCGCCGAGCGAGTTCATCAACTTGGCGATCGTGAACGTCGTTGCAGCCGTGATGGGCGCGAGGCCCGTGCGGTCGATCGGAGTGTCGGTAGCGGCGGCTGCAGCGTCCATGATCTCGTTGTAGGCGTCGACACCGGCCTCGCTGTTGGGGATGTAGCTGCTGTACCCGTTGTTGCCGAAGTACCAGCCATCGGGGACGGGATCGTTCACGCCCAGGCGGGCGAGGTGTTCACCGACGCCCACGCTGTTGCACGGGCCGACTGCCACCACCGTGGGGTCGATCTCGAGTTGCGTGAAGGCGTCGTACGCCGAGATGCAGTTGGCGACGTTCAACGCGAGCAACATCGTGTCGGCCGTCGCTGCACCGCTCGAGGAGATCGCTGCCTGCACCGCAGCCGGATCGCCGTCGACGGGCAGCGGGACGAAGACGGCATTCGCGCCCGCACGCTCGAGGATCGGCCTGATGAACAGGTCGACCGATGCCTGGCCGGCAGGGCTGTCCAGGTGGAGCACCCCCACCTGCTGTGGGGCGGGCGACAGCCCGTCGACGATGAACGTCGCCAGGCCTGCCACCACTCCTGCGCCGCCAACGGTGAACGTCTGCGAGGTGGTGCTGAGGAAGTCGCTGGCCGTCAGTCCGGTCGCCACCAGGATCGGCTTGGCCGTGCCGGCGGCCGTGTAGAACGCAGCGTTGCCCGCCTGGAATGCGCCCACCATGATCATGGCGACCGACGGATCGGCGGCCAGCGACGTTGCGCACGCTGTTGCCTCGGCCTCGGTCTCCACGTTGCAGGGCACCAACTCGACGGGGCGGCCGGCTGCGCCCGAGGCCTGTGTGTTGAGGGTGTCGACTGCGATCCGGGCAGCGGTCTCCGACTCGGGCGAGAACGACCGCTGGTTCACGAATCCGATGCGAATGGGCTCCCCGGCCGCCTCGCCGGGGGCAGCGCCGAGGTAGTCGAGGAGCCACTGGCTCGCGGCTGGCTCGGTGGTCGTGGTGGTGGGCGCGTCCGTGGATGCAGGCGTGGTCGAGGCGGGTGTGGCCGTTGTCTCTGGCGTCGCCGGTGCAGTGGCCGCCGTCGTGTCGACGGGCTTCGGTTGGGTGCTGTCGACCGAAGTGGGCGAGTCGGAACTGCATCCGGCGAGCAAGCCGAGGAGTGCGGGAACGATGAGCAGTCGAGGTCGGGTCATGGGCGACACAGTACATGACTATGCAGTCATGTACTAGGGGTGACTTCCATGCGGATCGACCCGGCGCATCGGGGCACGGGCGTCTCCGAGGGCGTGGTCGACGTTGCTGGGCGCGGGCCGAGTCGGCCTCCGCACAACGCCGGCGATCTTCTTCAGCGACGGAATCGCCCTCGCCGAAGCAGCTCGGTGAGGATCCGGCGGCGCGAACGGTTCGTGTCAGGCCGGGATGATCGCAGTGAGCGAGGCCCGCAGCCGGGGGAGTGTTCGGCCGGCCCGCAACTCGCGGAGCGCCACCTCGGCCGTTGCGGCCACCAGGAGGTGGGCGGTCTCGGCCGGATACGCGGCGACCCCGCGCAGATCGGCTGCCAGCAGTCGTGCCGCTTCCTCGTTGCGGCGGTCGACCTCGGAGAGCACGGACGGCTCGCTGCGAGCTTGGAGCAACATCGCACGAACGCCTGCTTGCCGCCGGCAGCCATCGAGGAATGCGGCCATCCGCACGCGGGCACGTTCGGGCCCGGGTCGGAGCGACGACGTCTCGCGGTCGATCGTCTCGAAGAGGTCGTCGTGGAAGCGACGGTGGAGCTCGACGAGCAGGGCGCTCCGGTCGGCGAAGTGGATGTAGAAGGTCCCTTTGGCCAGGCCGGCCTCGGACGTGACGGCGTCGATGCTGAGTGCCGCCAAGCCATCTCGGTCCACCACCGTCGCTGCAGCCCTCAGGAGATCGTGACGGGTGGGATGCGACTCGTCGGCTCGGCTGCCCGGACCGCGACGTCGGCTACTCGTTGCCATGGAGACGATCCACGAGTGCCGGAGGGGCGGCCGAGATGGTGCGACGCATCTCGGCGAGAGTACCTGGCCGCCGAGTCATGCACCGAGGATCGAGCGGAGGCGGCGGCTCCCTCGACCCACACGTACCGAGAGGGCGGCGCCTCCGTCTGGGCGCACTCGTCGACCATCGCGGTGGTCGACCGGTCGGCGCACCGGGCTCAAGTCGCCTCGTGGCGGAGCCGATACGACGTTCGTGGACGATGCGCGCCAGGAGGAACTGCTGCAGGCCGAGCGCCTCCTCGACACGATCGTGGCCACCTGCCCGGCGGCCATCACCATCCACGATGCAGCCACCGGTGCGGCCACCTACGCAAACGAGCGCTGGCAGGAGATCACCGGGCAGCCCATGTCGTCGGCGATGGGCTTCGGATGGCTCCGGATGCTCCACCGCGAGGACCGCGACCACTTCCTCAGCGCTGGCGCCCGAGCCCGAGCCGCCAAGGAGACGTACCACGTGCGCTACCGGATGGTCCGCACCGACGGCGAGGTGCGCTGGCTCGACGCCCGGGTGGGTGTGGTGCTCGACGAGCTCGGCGAGGTCGGGCAGTTCGTCGCCATCACCAGCGACGTCACGAGCGCTGTCCGTGATCAGGCGGAGCTCGCCCACCTCTCTGCCCACGACCTGCTCACCGGGCTCCCGAACCGCTTGTCGATCACCCGGGCGATCGACGAGGCACTCACGGCAGCCGACCCGGACACGATCGCCGTGCTCTTCTGCGACCTCGACTGGTTCAAGCCGATCAACGACCGGTTCGGACATGCAGCGGGCGACCTGGCCCTCAGGATCGCAGCACGCCGGATTGCGGCCTCGGTCAAGGCCTCCGACATGGCCGGGCGTTTCGGTGGCGACGAGTTCGTGGTGCTGCTGCGCAGGGTGCCCTGTGCCGACGCCGCCTTCTCGGTCGCCGAACGGATCGTCGCGAAGGTGAGCGAGCCGATGATCCTCTGCGGTCACCAGGTGTCGATGTCGGTCAGCATCGGGGTCGTCCTCGGCGGCGCCGACGACGACGCCGCCGCACTCCTCCGGCGGGCCGATGCCGAGATGTACCGGGTCAAGTCGACACGGGCGGTGTCCTCGCTCGCCAGATGAGGAGCACGATCCGTCGACGGTGACGCCGTGGTCGGGAAACGCGTCGAACCTCAGCTCGAGACCGGCTCGTGAATCGGCAAGGCCCGACGTGGTGATGCCGAACGGCACGGCGCAGAGCTCGAAGTCGTCTGTGCACCCGGCGAGAGCGGCATCGATGTCGGCTCGGCTCTTGGCGGCCGCGTACCGGCTCACCGCGCCCCATGCGCGGCTTGCCGAGGTCTCGAGAGCGTCCCAGCAGGGTTTCGCCACGAATGACGACACGTCGACCGTGACCGACGGATCCGAGGGCAGGCTGGTGCCGCTGAGGTTGGTGGCGGCATACCGGTGAATCGGGAGTGCTCGCAGAGCTTCTCCCGACCGGTCGTGCAGAAGCGGCACGCCCCACAGGTGTCGGCGATCCATGCGATCCCCACACGCTCATCGTGGGCGGCGCGTGACCCGCCGCCGTGGAGAGCCGATGGTCCCCGGTCGGGACCATCGGCACTGCAGATCGGGACCGGCGCGATGCGCATACTCGACTGGTCGAGGAGGGCTGCATGAGCTGGTCGGGACGGACGCCGATGGTGGCGCTGACGGTGATCGTGTCCGTCGTGATCGCGTCGGCAGCATCGTCGTGCGGCGATGTGGGGTCGGGATCGGCCGGGGAAGGCCCGTCGGTGCACGCGCCCGAGGAGCTGCTCGCCGCGCTGCTCGTGACCTCAGACATCCCGGGATCGACCGGTGGCCAGGGGATCGCGGCGAGCTCCTACGACAGCACGTTCGACTTCTCGCCCTGCGACGCCGCCGACGACCTCGCCTACC
>JBILUM010000080.1:0-7770 GCA_044370995.1 Ilumatobacteraceae bacterium
GCGAGCCGCACGGCCGGGAACTCGGCGTTCTTCACGAGCAACGTCGCCGAACCGTCGAGCAGGTTCCACACCCACACGTCGGCCGGGCCGTCGCATCCGAGCGGTCGGGCCGCGACCACCACGCGTGCCGCGTCGAGCCAGCCGAGCGGCGACAACGACTGGCCTGCCAGCGGTGTGCCCTCGCCGACGGTGCGGGCGCCTCCGGTGCGCTCGTCGAGCACCTTCGTCGCGGTGACGCTGTTGCACAACCCGACCTTCCACGCGAGCGACCGCGTGGCGGGTCCGGGCGTGAGCTCGGAGATGGGCGCCTGTTCCGATGTGAGCTCGACCAGGCCCAGGTCACTGAGCACGATCTGGTGGATGCGGAACTGGGCCCCGTTGTCGGACAGCACCCAGAGCGCATCGCCGACCGGGTCGGCGGCCAGCTCGAGCACGTCGAGGGCGGGGTCGACGATCGTCGCGAGCGCGCGGACGCCCTCGCCCGCATCGGTGGCGGCGAACACGCCTCGGGTGCCGTCCTCGGCCTGGCCCGCAGCGAGACGCACCCCGCCACCGGGATGAGCGATGGCCGCAGTGGTGCGGCCGAGGAAGGTGACGTCGGCGCGCTGGTTCGGATCGACGGCATCGCGGCGTACCAGCGTGCGGTCCGACGACGTGGGCGCGAACACTCCGGCACCGTCGGGGTACTCCCACGTCACCTCGGTGTTGGCGACGTCGAAGCCGTTGGCGCGCACCCCCTGCACGTCGAAGATCGTGCCGAAGGCGAGCAGCGCCCGGGCAGCGTTCGGCGCCCACGACACGGGCCCGCGCTGCTGGGGCGCGAGCACGAGGAGGCAGCGGACGATCGAGGCGTCGAACGACGCGCCGTAGAGGCGATCGGCGACGACGAAGGTGAGCTCGCCGTCGGGCACCGGGTCGGCGTAGCCGCACTCGGTGTCGGGGAGCGCGGTGAGCAACGGGCTGTTCGGATCGCTGCTCGACGCCACCGTGGTGCTGGGCGCCGGGGTGGACACCGGCAGGATCTCGGGTGGGACCAGCGGGACGAGCGATGCCGTGGGCGGCGCGCTCTCGGTGGTACAGGCGGCCAACGCTGCCAGCGCGATCAGCGCGATCAGCGCGCCGATCGCGAGCCGATGTCGCCCGGTGCTGCTCGGACCGCCTCGGCTCGTGCGCTCGGGCGTCATCGGCGCCTCACCAACCATCGGTAGCGCTTGGCCTTCTCGTGGGCGGACTCGGCGGCGAGCATGCCGACGCTCGTGGCCATCGTCGGATAGACGTGCACGAGCGACGCGATCTCGTTCAGCGTGAGTCCCTGCTGGATCGCAAGTGTGAGCTCGTGGATCAGCTCGCCGGCCGAGGGGGCCAGCACGTGGGCGCCGACCACGCGCTCTTTCGCGGTGACCACCACGATCGCGCCCTCGGTCGCGTCGTCGGCACGGGCCCGATCGTTGTGCCGGAGGTCGACCCGCCACACGTCGACATCCTCACCGAAGCGTGCCTCGGCCTCGTCGGTGGTGAGTCCGGCGTGGGCGAGTTCGGGGTCGGTGAAGGTGCACCACGGCACGAGGTCGGCCACGGGCGCCCTGCCGGGGAAGAACATGTCGCGCACGGCCCGCTCCGCGGCATGGCCGGCGGCGTGGGCGAACTGCTCGCCGTCGGCGACGTCGCCGACCGCGTACACGGAGCGGAACGCCGTCCGTGCCCGTTCGTCGACCACCACGCCGCCACCGGGGCCGGAACGCACGTCGATGCCGAGCGCCTCCAGACCGAGGCCCTCGACGTTCGGTCGTCTCCCGGTGGCGGCCACGACGGCCTCGGCGCAGCGGTGCGTCGGTCCCGCCGCCGTCGCGATCTCGAGCACGACGGTGCCGTCGCCGTCGCGCCGGGCGGCGGTCGGTCGGGCGTCGAGGAGCACCTCGACACCCTCTGAACGCAGCACGCCGGTGAGCACCGACACGAGGCCCTGTTCGTCGCGTGGCAACAGGTTCGGCCCGTCCTGCACGATCGTGGTGGCGATCCCGAGCCGGACGAACGCCTGGGCGAGCTCGACGCCCATCGGGCCACCGCCGAGCACGATCACGCTCGCCGGCGGGCGTTCGAGGGCGAACAGGGTCTCGTCGGTGAGCGCGCCGACGTCGGCCAGGCCGGCCACGTCGGGCACCACCGCGCGGCTGCCCGTGCACAGCAGCACGAACCGGGTCTGCATCACCCGAATCGACCCGCCGTCGGCCACATCGGTGACGGTGACCTCGTTGGGTCCGGTGAGGACCGCGTCGCCCGCGACGATCTCGAGCCCCATCGTCGTGTACCGGTCGGGGTGGTCGTCGGTGGCGGCGATCGACTCCTGGACCTGGCGGGCGCGCGCCCACACCCTGGCCGGATCGATCGTCGGCGGCGCGGCGTCGATGCCGAACCGGTCGGCGTGGCGCACCGCGTGGGCGGCGCGGGCCGAGGCGATGAGCGCCTTGGTCGGCACCGATCCGGTCCACAGGTCGCCGCCCACGCGAGCTCGCTCGACCGCGGCGACGCGCAGCTCGAGGGCCGAGGCGAGCTCGGCGGCGGCCATCCCGGCCGAACCCATCCCGACGATCACGAGGTCGTACTGGTCGGGCGCCATCGCCCGCCGACGTTACCGCGCCACCCTTCGTGACGGGCGCCCATCGCGAACCTGCTTCAATGTCGCCCGGGATTGGACAGGAACCAGTTCACGGCGGGACGACCCGCCACCACCTCTGAAAGGGAAGGCATCCGACATGGTCAAGGAGTTCAAGGAGTTCATCAGCAAGGGCGACATCGTCACCATCGCCGTCGGCCTGGTGATGGCGCTCACGTTCAAGGCGATCATCGATGCGCTCATCGAAGGCGTGATCGGGCCGATCATCGCCGCGATCGTCGGGGAGACCGATTTCGCCTCGATCGGCTTCGAGATCGGCGATGCGTTCCTCAGCATCGGCCTCGTCATCCAGGCGATCGTGAACTTCGTGATCGTGGCCTGGATCCTGTTCCTGATCGTCAAGGCGTACAACAAGGTGAAGGCGGAGGACGACGCAGCCGGCCCCACCGAGGTCGAGCTCCTCACCGAGATCCGCGACGCCCTCAAGGCCCGCTGACCAGGGGGTACGCACGGGGTCGCGAGATCCCTGGCACGCGGTGAAGACCACCGCACGATCAGCAGGAACGACCGCTCCACCCGGCCGAACAGGTCGGGCGCCGGGACGGCCGTGAGACGTCGAGCGGGGCGGGTGACTTGCGTCGCCCGCCCCCGCCGACTGCAATGGACACTTCATGACCCCCCGCCGTGACCGTCTCAGCGCTGCGAGCGCGCTCGTCGCACTGGCAGCGCTGACAGCGCTGGCAGCCTCGGGCCTCACCGCATGCGGGGCGACGGCCGAGGGCGGGAACACGACCGCCGTCACGACGGCGGCGACCGTCGACGTCGGAGAGTTGCCGGCGGCCCTGCCGCAGCCCGACGCCACCGTCGCCGACACCGTGGTGGAGACCACCGAGGAGCCGGCGCCGACCACCACCGCGTTCGTGGCACCCGGCAATCGGATCCTCATGATCGGCGACTCGATCCTCGCCTCGACGTCCAAGCGGTACAGCAACACGATGTGCGACGCCCTCGTGCCGCTCGGCTGGCAGGTCGAGATCGAGGCAGAGGTCAGTCGAGGCATCGACTTCGGGGTCGACGTGATGCAGGCCCGTGGTGACGTCGGGTGGGACGCAGGTCTGGTCTTCCTCGGCACCAACTACGGCAACGACGCCACCCAGTACCTCAAGCTGCTCAACCGGATCATCAACGACTTCGGTGACGTGCCGGTGGTGTTGGTCACGGTCGGCGAGCACCGCGCCGGGATGAGCGACGTGAACAGGGTCATCGAAGATCTCACCGAGGTGTATGACAACCTCTCGATCGTCGACTGGCGCGCGATCACCGAGGAGACGCCGTCGCTGCTGAACGTCGACGGCATCCACCCGACCACGAAGGGCCGAGAGGTGCTGGCCGACGCGGTCGCCTTCCATCTCGGCACCGCCCCCACCGGTCCCGGCAAGTGCCTCGACTCGGTGTTCACCGACGACAGCGCCGGCACCATCGACGGCAGGCCCAGCAACGCCGACGACTCGGCCACCACCTCCACCCCGGCGGACGGCCAGTCGACGACGACGCTCAAGCCGTCAACCGGGGGGAACTCGACCACCACCACGGTGAAGCCGGGAACGTCCACCTCCACCTCGGTCCCGGGGTCGACGCCCACCACCGTCGCTGGAACGACGCTCCCGCCGCAGACGACGACGGCGGTGACGACCAGCCCGCCGACGAGCCCGCCGACGAGCCCGCCGACGACCTCGCCGCCGGTCGTGACGACCACCACGCTGCCCTGACCCGTCGGGTCGACCCCCATTAGGGAGCGAGCGCCTGCCACGGGTCGCCCGGCAGATTGCGCGCCACGCCGAACGCGACGAGCAGCACCACCAGCGCCGGTCCCGACCATGCCGGCAGGCGAAGGATCGGGTTGCGGACCTCGCGCCCGAAGGTAGCGAGCGTCCAGGTGACCCATGACGCCACGATGGCCGCCAGCACGAACGGGGTGAACACGTTCGACGACAGCGCCGCAGCGACGTCGCCGGTGAGCAGGTGGTGCGTGGCCCTCGTGAGGCCGCACCCCGGACACCACAGTCCCGTGGTCGCGTGGAAGCCGCATGCCGGGAACCGGCTCCCCGGCGCCGACGGATCGTTCAGTGCGACGACGGCGGCCGCCCCGGCGAGCGCGGCCCCCGTGGCCAGCGACGCGACCTGCATCCGGCGCGAGGACACGGCACGGCGCTCGGCCGTTCGCTGCGGGATGCCCACCGCTCCTGTCACATGGTCGGCCACGAGGTTCGAGGCTAGTGCGTTGTGTCTCCGCGGTTCCGCTGACACCATGGATTCCCATGTTGCAGGTGCAGGACGTCTCGGTGGAAGTGGGTGGCAAGTTCGTCGTCGAACACGCCAGCTTCACCGTCATGCCGCGCGACAAGGTGGGCCTGGTCGGCCGCAACGGTGCCGGCAAGACGAGCTTCTTCAAGGTGCTCGGCGGAGAGGTCGACCCCACGCTCGGCAAGGTGCTCCGCAAGGGCGGCTTCGGCTACCTGCCGCAGGAGCCCCGCATCGCCGGCCACCTCGAGGGCCGCAACGCCGTCACCCACATCCTCTCCGGCCGCGGCATCGACGAGGCGATGGAACGCATCGAGAAGCTCCGCATCGCGATGGAGGAACAGGCGAGCGACCGCAACGTCGCCCGCTACAGCAAGGCCCAGGACGAGTTCGCATCCTCCGGTGGTTACTCGGCCGAGAGCGAGGCGCGCAGCATCGCCGCCGGCCTCGGGCTCAAGGCCGACCGGCTCGAGCTGCCCATCGGCGTGTTGTCGGGCGGCGAGCGTCGCCGTGTCGAGCTGTCGCGCATCCTGTTCGCGGGCAGCGACGTGCTGCTGCTCGACGAGCCGACCAACCACCTCGACATCGACGCGAAGGAGTGGTTGCTCGCCTACATGCGCTCCTACCGCGGCGCGCTGCTGGTCATCAGCCACGACCTCGACCTCCTCGACGAGGCCATCACCCGCGTGCTGCACCTCGACCGGCCGGCCGAAGATGCCACCGGACACGTGGTCGAGTACAAGGGCACCTACAGCCAGTACCGCGTCAGCCGCGCCGCCGACGAGGAGCGCCTGGCCCGCAAGGCGTCGCTGCAGACCAAGGAGATCGCACGGCTGCAGACCGTGGTCGATCGCTTCGGTGCCAAGGCCACCAAGGCCGCGATGGCGCACAGCAAGGAGAAGCAGATCGCCCGACTCGAGGCCAACCGGGTGCACGTCAAGAGCGGCGACCGAGTGCTGAAGGTGCGGTTCCCCGATCCGCCCCCCAGCGGCATCACGGTGATCGAGACGACGCAACTGTCGAAGGCCTACGGTGGGCCGCCGGTGTTCGAGGACGTCACCTTCGACCTCGGCCGTGGCGAGCGTCTGCTCGTGCTCGGTCTCAACGGTGCCGGCAAGACCAGCTTGCTGCGCATCCTCGCCGGCGAGACGACGGCCAACCTCGGCGACTTCACGTTCGGTCACCAGGTGAACGTCGGCTACTACGCCCAGGAGCACGACAACCTCGACACCCGGGCGTCGTTGCTCGACAACATGCGCGTCGCCGTGCCGCCGGGCGTGATGCTCACCGAGACGCAGTTGCGCGGTCTGCTCGGCATGATGGGCCTCGCCGGCGACAAGGTGTACCAGGAGAGCGGCACGCTCTCCGGCGGTGAGAAGACCAAGCTGTCGCTCGCGATGCTGATGGTCGGGCGCAACAACCTGTTGCTGCTCGACGAGCCGACCAACAACCTCGACCCGCCGAGCCGCCAGGCGGTCGCCGATGCGCTCACGTCGTGGAAGGGCAGCATCATCTTCGTCAGCCACGACACCGAGTTCGTCGAGCAGTTGCAGCCCACCAAGGTGTTGCTGATGCCCGACGGTCAGGTCGACTACTTCTCGAAGGACTGGCTCGAGCTCGTCGATCTCGCCTGAACGGTCCCGACGTCGGGGCCCGGGTGTTCCGGCCCGGGTGATTCCGGATCGGCCGAGCCCCCCGCCCGACGAGGCTCGACCGATCCAGACCGTGCCGTACTACGTCGCCCGGAGCAGGGCGGCGCGGTACAGCGTGTCGACGTGGCGGGCGACGGCCGCGCCGGCCGACACCCGTGCGTTGCACCCTGCAGCGGCGCTCTCCCTCGCTGCTGCGTCGGTGTTGCGGCCAGCCTGTCGTGCTTGTGCCAACCCTTGCGACATCCGCATCGTCATCCATGATGCGGCACGCGACCGGCGATGTGGTGAGTAGGCGATACGCAATCCGGCGGTTCGATGAACTCTTGACACGTCGTCTGTCACGGTGCGTGTGAGCCGTGTGACCGGCTGTGGTTCTCGTCACCAAACGTGGTGGCGCGGTGCGGTACGTGGTGATGCAGGCGGACGGTCGCGTCGTTGAATCGTCCGTCCCGACAGACGGCTACGGTGCGGGACATGCGCATCGGGACCATGGGAAACGCAATCAACGACGGCACGATCGATCAGGTCGTCGCCGAGGCTCGGCAGGTGGCCGCCGACGGCCTGCACACCTACTGGGTGCCACAGATCTTCGGCCACGACGCGCTGACCGCGCTCGCGATCGTCGGTCGTGAGGTGCCCGACATCGAGATCGGCACCGCCGTGGTGCCCACCTATCCGCGGCACCCGATGATGCTGGCGCAGCAGGCGTTGACGGTGCAGGCGGCGAGCGGTGGTCGACTCGCCCTCGGCATCGGACTGTCGCACCAGATCGTCGTCGAGATGATGTGGGGGCTCTCGTTCGACAAGCCGGTGCGGCACCTGCGCGAGTACCTGTCGGTGATGATGCCGCTGCTCGAGGGCCAGCCCGTCGGCTTCCAGGGCGACGACTACCGAGTCCAGGGTGCGGTCACCGTCGCCGGTGGCTCGCGGCCGAGCGTGCTGGTCGCGGCGCTCGGGAGCCAGATGCTCCGTGTCACCGGTGCGCTCGCCGACGGCACCTCCACCTGGTGCGTCGGCGTGAAGACGCTGCGCGAGCACACGGTGCCGACGCTGCGCCAGGCGGCCGCCGACGCCGGCCGGCCCGAGCCGCGCGTGGTCGCGGCCCTGCCGGTCTGTGTCACCGACGACGTCGACGCCGCCCGCGCCCGCGCCGAGCAGGTGTTCGCGATCTACAACACGCTGCCGAGCTACCGGGCGATGATG
>JBILUM010000081.1:0-7731 GCA_044370995.1 Ilumatobacteraceae bacterium
ACCATCGTGTCGATCGCCGTCGCCGTGGTGCCGACCTCGTCGGCACGCCGGATGCCGGTGCGTACCGTGAGATCACCGTCGGCGACCTGGGCCGCCACTTGGCCGAGCCGGTGCAGGTCGCGTACGAGCGGGCGGGTGAGCTGGCCGCCGACGATGAGGGCGATGCCGGAGGAGACGAGCAGCACCACGAGGAACAGCCGGTAGTCGCGGCTCGACACGAACATGGCGTTCGACGCGGCCGACGACGACACCGCACCGAGGGCGAGCGAGCACAGCGCGACCGTGAGTCCGACCCCGGCCACACTCGCCCTGGTGGACACCCACCGGGCGAGCAGCGGGGTGATCGCAGCGGCCAACAGCGCGGGGCCGACGATGACGACCCACAGGCGGATGCGGTCGTCGGCAGCGGGTTGCACCAGCAACTCCGCAAGGCCGATGGCGGCGACCACGAGCACGCCGAGAGCCGTGAGGAGCCGCCGGGTGTTCCCCGATGAGGCGGACCGCTCCGATGACGTCATGATGCTGCCGGTCATGGTTCGAACCGGTAGCCCACGCCCCACACGGTGGCGATCCAACGGGGCTGTTCGGGATCGCGCTCGATCTTGTTGCGCACCCGGCGCACGTGGACGGTGACCGTCGCCGGATCCTGGTAGTCGGCGGACGAGTCCCACACCGCGACCAGCAGCTGCGCGCGTGAGAACACCTGCCGAGGATGGGAGGCGAGGTGGGCGAGCATGTCGAACTCCTTCGCGGTGAGCGCGACCACCTCGCCACCCACCCGCACCTCGCGGGCGGCGAGGTGGATGCTGAGGTCGTCGAAGGTGAGCACTGCCGTGCCGGTGGGTGCGCCGGAGCGGCGGAGCACGCTGCGCACCCGCGCCACCAGCTCGCGCGGCGAGAACGGCTTCACCACGTAGTCGTCGGCACCGAGCTCGAGGCCGAGCACACGATCGGTCTCGTCGGTGCGGGCGGTGAGGAGGATGACCGGCACCCGGTTGTCGAGCTCGCGCAGCACGTCGAGGCCCGATGTGCCGGGCAACATCACGTCGAGCACCACCAGGTCGGGTCGGAAGCTCTCGATCGCTGCGGCGATCTCGTCGCCGTCGCCGACCTCACGCACGACGTACCCGTCACGTTCGAGATAGCGCGCGACGACGTCGCGAACCGTCGGTTCGTCGTCCACCACGAGCACTCGTTGTGCGGCCATGCAGGAACGATACGGAGCCGACCCCCTGGTTGGAAGCGGATCGACGGTGAGTTTCTCGGATGTTTCGCCGGCAGCGTGCTCGCCCCGGTGAGCGCGGTCGTCATGCTCGTGCTCGGGCGGCGCTCGGCACCGTCGGAGACGGCGTCAGCGGATCAGCGGGCGCTGAGCGGCACGTAGTCGCGGGTCTCGGGGCCGGCGTACCACTGGCGGGGACGGCTGATCTTCTGGTCCTTGTCCTCGAGCAGTTCCTGCCAGTGCGCCAACCAGCCGACGGTGCGGGGGATGGCGAACAGCACGGTGAACATCGCCACCGGGAAGCCGAGCGCCTGGTAGATGAGGCCCGAGTAGAAGTCGACGTTCGGGTACAGCTTGCGGTCGACGAAGTACGGATCGCTGAGCGCCGTCTCCTCGAGCTTGAGGGCGATGTCGAGCAGCGGGTTCTTGCCCGTCACCTCGAACACGTCGTAGGCGGTCTTCTTGATGATCGTGGCCCGAGGGTCGTAGTTCTTGTAGACGCGGTGGCCGAAGCCCATCAGCCGACTGCCCTTGCCGCTCTTCACCTCGTCGATGAAGGCCGGCACGTTCTCGATCGAGCCGATGTCGGCGAGCATGCGCACGACGGCCTCGTTGGCGCCGCCGTGGAGCGGGCCGTAGAGGGCGGACGCGGCCGCGGCGGCCGACGTGTACGGATCGGCCTGGCTGGACCCGACCACGCGCATGGCCGTGGTGCCGCAGTTCTGCTCGTGGTCGGCGTGGAGGATGAACAGCACGTCCATCGCCCGTTCGAGACGGGGATCGACCTCGTACTCGCCGACCTTCCACATCATGTTGAGGAAGTTGGCGGGGAAGCTGAGGTCGTTGTTCGGGTACACGAACGGCAGACCGACCGAGAAGCGGTACGCCATCGCGGCGAGCGTCGGCGTCTTGGCCACGAGCCGCAGGATCTGCTTGTCGCGGCTCTCCTTCGAGTGGATGTCCTTGGCGTCGTTGTAGAACGTGCCGAGCGCCGCCAGCGAGCTGACGAACATGCCCATCGGGTGGGCGTCGTAGTGGAAGCCATCGACGAAGCGCTTGCGCATGTTCTCGTGGATGAAGGTGTGGTGGACCACGTCGTGGGTCCAGGTGTCGAGTTGCGCCGGGGTGGGCAGCTCGCCGTTGAGCAGCAGGTAGGCGACCTCGAGATAGGTGCTCTTCTCGGCCAGCTGCTCGATCGGGTAGCCGCGGTAGCGCAGGATGCCCGCATCACCGTCGAGGTACGTGATCGCGCTCTTGCACGCCGCGGTCTGCATGTAGGCAGGGTCGTAGATGTACAGCGACGGGTCGAGCTCGCGAACCGCGGAGGCCGGGAAGACGCCGCCGGTGATCGGGACGGTCACGGTCTTGCCGGTGCGGTCGTCGGTGATGGTGATGGTGTCGGGCACGTTGCTCCCTCGAAGACACGGATGTGGTTGCGGGGCTTGCTCCCCGGCGGGTGACACTAGCGGCGGTTCGCTCCGGCTCGCAGACCCGAGGAGCGATCCGTCACACCGTCCGTCGCCTGCTCGTCGACCGTCCGGACGGGTGGCATCGATCGCCCGCAGGTGCGGGTGGATCTCACAGCGGGGTGTTGTCGTGCGGGCGCGGCTGCAGCCGCTCTCGCTTGTCGACCAGCGCCTCGAGGGCGTGGCCGATCACCGCCCGTGTCGCGGCCGGTTCGACCACGGCGTCGACGTAACCCCGTTCGGCAGCGATGTACGGGTTGAGCAGGCGTTCGGTGTAATCGGCTTCGAACGCGGCCCGCTCGTCGGGGGTGGCCCGCCGCTGCAGGATCGCCGCGGCCTGCCCGGCGCCCATCACCGCGAGCTCGGCCCACGGCCACGCGATGCACAAGTCGTTGCCCATCTTCTTGGAGTCCATGACGATGTACGCGCCGCCGTAGCTCTTGCGCAGGATGACGCAGATGCGCGCCACGGTGGCCCGGCCGTAGGCGAACACCAGCTGGGCGCCGTGGCGGATCATGCCGCGCCACTCGAGGTCCTTGCCGGGGTAGAAGCCGGGCGTGTCGACGAGGGTGATGATCGGCAGGTTGAACGCATCGCAGAACGCGACGAACCGCGCCGCCTTCTGCGAGGCGGGGATGTCGAGCGTGCCGGCCAGCGAGATCGGCTGGTTGGCGACGATGCCCACGGGCATCCCGCCGATCGTGGCGAACGCCGTCACCACGTTGGCCGCCCACCGGGCGCGCAGCTCGAGCAGGTCGCCGTCGTCGGCGAGGGCGCGGATGACGTCGCGGACGTCGTAGCTGCCGGTGCTGCTCGCCGGGATCACCGACCCGGCCTCGGGCGTCTCGCGGTCGATCGGGTCGTCGGTGGGGAAGCGGGGCGGTTCCTCATCGTTGTTCGACGGCAGATACGACAGCAGCTGACCCACCATCTCCGTCGCGACCTCGAGATCGGGAGCGACCAGGCTGGCGGCGCCCGTGTAGCGGGCGTGCGACGACGCACCGCCCAACTCCTCGTTGTCGATCACGACACCGGTGAACTCGGCCACCATGGTCGGCCCGCTCACGAACGCATACGAACCCGACGTCATCACCACGAGGTCGGCGAGTCCGATCAGCAACGCCGGGCCGCTGACGGCCGGGCCGTCGACCACCATGATGACCGGGACGACACCCGAGCAGTCGGCGATCGCCCGTGCCGCGAGCCCCCAACCGTGCAGCGCTGCCAGACCCTCGGTGATGTCGGCCCCGCTCGACCGCACGATCGCCACGAGGGGGAACCCCTTGGTCCGCGCCAGCACTGCGGCCGCCTCGATCTGCGACGACGAGGCCGACGACAGGGCTCCCTGCTTCTCGGTCGCGTCGACGTCGACCCACACCACCGGCCGTCCGTCGACCTCACGGACGTCGGCGGAGACGATCCCGGGCACACGGGCACGGATGGCGAGCGACATGGCGGTCACCCTACTCATCGCGGCCCGCCGGTCCCGATGAGCCGGCCCGATGAACCGCCCGATGAGCCGGGCCCGGGCGTCAGGGTCGGCCGGTGCCGAACGGGAACGCGTCGGCGCCGACGTGCACGCCCTGCTGACGTTCTCCCTGCTTGGAGATGACGTCGCGCAGCGCCTCGTGCAGCGCCTTGGTGGGGGCGCTCGGCGACGGGCGCTTGCGCTGCACCCACCCGACGACGCGTCGGGGCAGTTCGGGCACCGCGATGCGCTTGAAATCGCCCTTCAGCCACCGCGGGATCGCGGTCGCCGGCACGATCGCGGCGCCATAGCCCTCGAACGCGAGCGACGCGAGCAGGCGCACCCCGTCGATCTCGGCCTGGGCGACGAGCGAGGTGTCGACGGCCCCGCACGCCCGGTCGATGATCCGCCGAAGGGCGGTGCCGGTGGGCGGCAGGAGCAATGGGGTGTGGGCGAGGGCGGGCAGGCGGATCGAGTCGTGCTGGGCGAGGGGGTGCTTGTGGTGCGCGAGCAGTACGAGGTCCTCGGCGAAGAGGGGGTGCACGGTGACGTCGACGTCGTCGATCGGCAGGTGCACGACGGCCGCGTCGAGGTGCCCGGAGGCCACGCGGGGCACGAGCGCGGTGGTGTTGCCCTCGTGGACGGTGACGTGGACGCCGGGGTGCACCTTCTCCATGTGGGGCAGGAGCTGGGGGAGGAGCCACCGGGCGGTGGTGCCGATCGAACCGAACCGGGCCTCGCCGGTGACCTCGTCACCCCGGGAGGCCATGTCGGCCGCGATGTCCTCGAGCTCGTGAAGCACCCGTCGGGCCCGCTCGACCACGACCATCCCCTCGTCGGTGAGCCCACCGCGCTGGCGGTCGACGAGGACCACGCCCAGCTCCTTTTCGAGACGGGCGATGTGGCCGCTGACGTTGGACTGCACCGTGTACAGCGCTCGAGCAGCTGCAGAGAACGATCCGTGGTCGGCGATCGCCACGAGGGTGGTGAGCTGCCGGAGATCCATCTCGAAAAACGATACCAAGTATCCGGGATTCCAACTTGAAAGATCAGTTGTTCACGTGCATACTTTCACATGTTGATCGAAGCGGTCCTTCCCCCAAGGGATCGCTCGACAAGAACCCATGAAGGCGGTTCCCCCAAACCGCCGGGTTTCGGTTGAGAAGCGCCACTTCCCCCAAGTGGCGCTTTTCCCGTTTTCCGGTGCGGTCCCATTCCCAGGTTTCCGTCCCGCACCTGTTTCCCCACGCCAGCGGCTGCCGTAGTGTGCCTGCTCATGGCGACGGCGACGCCGCGTGGAGCGGCCTTCTTCGATCTCGATCGCACCCTGCTCGCCGGGGCGTCCGGTGAGGTCTTCTCGCATGCGATGAAGGCGGCCGGGCTGGTCAGCCGATCGATCCCCGGCGAGTCCCTGCTGTACAAGGTGTTCAACACCGTCGGCGAGACCCTGCCGTCGATGGCGCTGGCCCGCCAGGGCGCAGCGCTCGCCAAGGGCAAGTCCCGGTCGGCCGTGCAGCGTGCCGCCGAGGTGGCCGCGCCCGACCTCGTCGCGCTCGTCCAGCCGCTGGCCGCCGGGCTGTTCGCCGAGCACCGCGCCGCCGGGCGTCCGATCGTGCTCGCCACCACCACCCCGTTCGACCTGGTCAAGCCGCTCGCCGACCTCCTCGGGCTCGACGACGTCGTCGCCACCCGCTACGGCGTGAACGCCGACGGCACCTACGACGGCACCATCAGCGGGCCGTTCGTGTGGAGCGCCGGCAAGCTCGCCGCCGTACGCGACTGGGCCGAGCATCACGGCGTCGACCTGGCGCACAGCTTCGCCTACAGCGACAGCGTCTACGACACGCCGCTGCTCGCTGCGGTCGGCACGCCGTTCGTCGTGAACCCCGACCCGCGCATGATCCTGGTCGCTGCGGCTCGCCGGTGGCCGGTGCTCGACCTGTCGGGCACGAAGGGCGCTGCACCAGGGAGCGACGCCGCCGGCGACGGCGAGGCGGACACGTACCGAGAGCACGAGGGGCACGGCATGGCGAAGATCCCGGTGGTCAACCTCGAGATCCAGCGTCTCGCGCTCAGCTTCACCCATCCCGTGTTCTTCCCGTACGCCACGTTCGACATCGCCGGCACCGAGCACATCCCCGCCAGCGGCCCGGCGATCATCGTCGGCAACCACCGCAGCTACTTCGACGTCGCCGCGATGGCGCTCACGATCGCGAAGACCGAACGGATGGTGCGCTTCCTCGGCAAGAAGGAGGTGTTCGACGCCCCGGTCATCGGCCAGATCGCGAGCGCCATGGGTGGCATCCGCGTCGATCGCGGCACCGGCAGCGACGAACCGCTCCAGGCCGCCGCCGAAGCGCTGCGCAACGGCGACATGGTGGCGATCATGCCCCAGGGCACGATCCCGCGGGGCAGGGCGTTCTTCGACCCGAAGCTCAAGGGGCGGTGGGGCGCAGCTCGGTTGGCCGCCCTCACCGGTGCACCGGTCATCCCGGTCGGGTTGTGGGGCACCGAGAAGGTGTGGCCGCGCTCGGCCCGTCTGCCGAACGTGTTGAACCTGCTCGATCCGCCGCAGGTGCGGGTGCGCGTGGGCGCCGCTGTGCCGCTGAAGCACAAGGACCCCGACGCCGACACGAAGAAGATCATGAAGGCGCTGATGGAGCTGCTGCCGCCGGAGAGCCGCATCAAGCGTGAGCCCACCGAGGCCGAGCTGCGCGCCTCGTTGCCGCCCGGCTACACGGGTGACCCCGCGGCCGAGGTGAAGCGGCGCCCCGGGAAGGACTGATCCGGTCAGACCCGCTTCGGCGGGCGGGGGATGAACGGCGACGTGCGCTCGATGTAGTCCTGGTAGCCGGCGCGACGCTTCACGATCGTCTTCTCCAGGAACGTCACGCCCGACACCCGGCGCAGCAGCACGGTCATCACGACGGCGCCGATCAGGCCGATCGCACCGGTGCCGGTCTCGGCGGCCACGAGGGCGATGCCCCACCAGACACAGCAGTCACCGAAGTAGTTGGGGTGGCGGGTGTACTTCCACAGGCCACGGTCCATCACCTTCCCGGCGTTCGCGGGGTCGGCCTTGAAGCGGGCGAGCTGCGCGTCGCCGACGACTTCGAAGAACATGCCCACGAGCCACACCGCCACGCCGATGATCGCGATCACGCCGATGTCGGGGGTGGGGTCGGTCTGGCCGATCTGCACCGGCAGCGACACGATCCACATCAGCACGCCCTGCAGGCCGAACACGGTGAGCAGGCTCAGGTAGCGGAACTTCGGGCCGTAGTGCTTGCGCATCGCCTTGTAGCGGTAGTCCTCGCCGTGGCCGAGGTTCCGCCACGCCAGGTATCCCGCGAGTCGCAGTCCCCAGATCGTCACCATCGCCACCAGCAGGTTCTGCCGAGCATCGAGGCCGTCGTCGACCGTGAGCCGGACGCTCCAGGCGACGAGCACGAACCCGAGGCCCCACGAGATGTCGACGATCGACACGTTCGTGATCGCGAGGCTGATGCCCCATGTGACGAGCATCAGCACCACGATCGCGAGTGCGGCGGAGAGCATGGCGGTGGGCATGTGGC
>JBILUM010000082.1:0-7717 GCA_044370995.1 Ilumatobacteraceae bacterium
GGGTGAGGGGTGGGTGATGGGAGGGTGACGGACGGGTGATTGGCGCCCGCTGACGATCGTGCCGGCGCACCCCTTCCCCGCGCCGGCGCGTCGGCCGCCCGCATCCCACCCAGCCACGGCCGGCAACACCCAGCCGTGGCTGTGGGCCCGACCCGCCCGGGCACCGGGGTGTGGGCGGCCGGTACCATGAGGTGCGTGTTGACCCTGGAGTTCACGATCGAACCCTTCGTCGAGGGGCACCCGGGCCCTCACGTGCTGCTCGCCGTCGCCGCGGCCGAGGCGCTCGGGGCGTCGGTCGAGTTCGGTCCGTTCGGCACCACGTGCGTGGTCCCGGTCGACCGGGCGGGCGAGTTCGCCCAGGCGATCATCTCTGCGGCGTTCGCCAACGGGGCGACCCATGTGTCGTTGACGGCCGATCGCGGCATCGAACCCGCGGGAGCGCCGGAGGCGCCGCCGTCCGGCCGGGACGAGTGGGCCGAGGGGACGGCGTCGCCGTGACCCGGCTGCCCCGACATCCGCTGGTGCTCGCGGTGAAGCCGATCATCGAGGCGCTCGGCGCGCAGATCGTGCCGCTCGACGCTCGCGAGCCGGGCGACCTGCCGCTCAAGTGGGAGGGTGTCGAGGTCGCCGCGGTGCGCATGGCAGCGTTGCACGGAGCGCTCGACCGGCTGATCGAGGGCGTCGAGCGCGAGTTCGGAACCCGGCTTCCGCAGCTCAGCCGCGAGGAGAAGCAGCGGGCCATCCGGCTCCTCGACGAGCGGGGTGCGTTCACGCTCCGACGAGCGGTCGAGGACGTGGCCGACGCCATGGGCGTCAGCCGGATCACGGTCTACAACTACCTCAACGCCCTCCACAGGTCCTGAACCCATGACCCCTGGGCAACAGAGCAGCGATCTCGCATCCCTCGGCGCTCTTGCATCAGAGGGACTCCCTCCGTACGACGTGATCGGCTTCGACGCCGACGACACCCTCTGGCAGAGCGAGGACGGCTTCCGGGCCAACGAACTCCGCTTCGTCGAGCTGGTGGCGCCGTACGTGCCCGAGGGCATCGACGTGAAGGCAGCGCTCACCGCAGTGGAGCGCAAGAACCTGCACACGTTCGGCTACGGCGTGAAGGCGTTCGCGATCTCGATGGTCGAGGCGGCGATCACCATCAGCGGCGGCGCCGTGCCCACCGGGGTGATCGCCGAACTGGTGGAGATGGCCCGCACCCAGCTCGAGGAACCGGTGCGCCTGCTGCCCCACGTGCCCGAGGTGTTGGCGAAGGTGGGCGCCCACTACCGGATCGTGCTCATCACCAAGGGCGACCTGGTGCACCAGACCCACAAGATCACCACCAGTGGGCTGGCGCACCACTTCGAGCACCTCGAGGTGGTGCTCGAGAAGGACGCCGAGACCTACGCCGAGCTGCTCCACCGGTTCGGGGTGGCGCCGCACCGGTTCCTGATGGTGGGCAACAGCGTGCGCAGCGACATCCTGCCGGTCATGTCGCTCGGCGGTCATGCCGTGCACGTGCCGTACCACCTGCTGTGGGATCTCGAGCACGTCGAGCACGACGAGCTGTTCACCGAGCTGTCGTCGCTGGCCGACCTGCCGGCGTTGCTCGGCCTCGGCTGATTCCGCCCGCGCTGCGAGCGGTCAGAGGCGGCGCAACGAGACGTCGGTGACGCGGTGGTCGAGGCCTTTGCGCAACAGCAGGCTGGCGCGGGTCCTGGTGGGAGCGATGTTCTCGCGCAGGTTCTTGCCGTTGATCTCGCGCCAGATGCCCCGTGCGGTGGCGACCGCCTCGTCGTGGCTGAGGTGGGCGAAGTTCTGGAAGAAGCTGTTGGGGTCCTGGAACACGGTCTCGCAGAGCTTCAGGAAGCGCTGGACGTACCACTCCTCGATGTGGCTCTCGTCGGCGTCGATGTAGATGCTGAAGTCGAAGTAGTCGCTCACGAACTCGTCGGCGCTGCCCACCTGCAGCACGTTGAGGCCTTCGAGGATGAGGATGTCGGGCCGGTGCACGACCACCTCGTCGCCGTCGACGATGTCGTAGACGACGTGGCTGTAGACCGGGGCGCTCGCCTGCGATGCGCCGCTCTTGAGTTCGCGGAGGAACTCGATGAGGCGGCGCGTGTCGTAGCTCTCGGGGAAGCCCTTGCGGTTCATGATGCCGCGCTCGGCGAGGACGGCGTTGGGGTGCAGGAAGCCGTCGGTGGTGACGAGGCCCACCTGCGGGTGGTCGGGCCAGCGTGCGAGCAGCGCCTGCAGGATGCGGGCGAAGGTGCTCTTGCCGACAGCGACGCTGCCGGCGACGCCGATGACGTACGGGACCTTCGGCGCGAGCGTGCCGAGGAACGCGGCGGACACCTTGTGCAGGTTCTGCGTGGCGGCGACGTACAGGTTGAGCAGACGGGTGAGCGGGAGGTAGATCGCGGCGACTTCGTCGAGGTCGATGCGATCGGTGAGGCCGCGCAGTTCCTGCAGGTCGGCCTCGCGCAGGGTGAGCGGCGTGGCCGCGCGGAGATCCGCCCACTCGTCACGGGAGAACGTGAGATACCGGCCGTCTGCCTCGGTCACGGCCGCCGACCTTAGCCACGCACCCCGCGGGCGACACGATCCACACCGGCCGCGCCGTGGTCGGTCGCTGTCGTGGCCTCCTACGCTGCGGGCATGCCGCCACGCGAGCCGTCCGCCGGGACCTCCGGAGCCGTGGGGCGGCGCAAGCTGCTCGGGGCGTGGTACACGCCCGAACCGCTGCTCGAGCACGTCGTGGCCGTCACGGTGCCCGACGCGCTCCTGGCCGCGTCGACCGAGCCGCTCGCGGTGCTCGACCCTGCCTGTGGCGACGGCCGCTTCCTCCGCGCGGTCGCGGCCCACGCTGCGCGCCGGGGGCGCGCGGTGCGGCTCGTCGGGGTCGACATCGATCCCGATGCGGTCGCCGCGGCGCGCGAGTCGGTGCCCGATGCCGAGATCGTGCACGCCGATGCGATCGAGCGCGACTGGCACGGTGAGCGCTTCGATGTGGTGATCGGCAACCCGCCGTTCCTCAACCAGATGTCCGCAGCGACCTCACGGGGTGGACGGTCCCGATACGGGGGCGGGCCGTACGCCGACGCGGCGGCCGAGTTCCTCGCGATGGCGGTACAGCTCGTCCGGCGCGACGGCGGCCGCGTCGGGTTCGTGCTGCCCCAGTCGGTGTTGTCGACCCGTGATGCCGCGCCCATCCGGGCCGACGTGCTGTCGCGAGGCGCCGTGGTGCACGCCTGGTGGTCGAACGAGGCGATGTTCGATGCCGCGGTCCGTACCTGCGCGCTGGTGATCGAGACCGGGCGGACCCCTGCGGCGATCGAGCGGACCTTCGGTGACGGCTTCGAGACTGCGCTGCCGACCCCGGCCGGGGTGGTCACCGACGGCGCGTGGGGGTCGCTGCTGCTCGACGACGTCGATCACCTGCCGGCGGCCGACGGCGACACGTTGGGGCTCATCGCCACGTTCGCGGTCGACTTCCGCGACCAGTACTACGGGCTCGTCGGCGCCGTGGGCGACGACGTCGACGGCCCGCCCCTGATCACCAGCGGGCTCATCGAGCCGGGGCGGTGCCTGTGGGGCGAGCGGCCGGTGCGGTTCGCGAAGCAGCGCTACGAGCGGCCGCGGGTCGACCTCGCTCGGCTCTCCCCGCGGATGCAGGAGTGGGCGCACCGTCGGCTGGTGCCCAAGCTGCTGATCGCCAACCAGACGCGGACGATCGAGGTGGTGCACGACCCCGACGGTGCATGGCTGCCGAGCGTGCCGGTCATCACCTGCACCACGGCGATCCCCGACCGGGTGGCCGCGGTGCTGGCCGACGACCGCGCCGTGCGCTGGGTGCGTCAGCGGGCCGCGGGGACGGGCCTGTCGGCGCACACGGTGCGGCTCACGCCGGCCCTGCTCGCGGCCGTCCCGCTGCCGTAGCCGACGCTCCCCGTGGTGCGGCCGCCGATTCCGCGCAACGAGAAATGGCTACTGTTCGTCAGGCTTCTTGCCGATACACAGCCGATGCCCGTCGTGGATCGACGCAGATCGACGCAGATCGACGCAGATGACGTTGCGCAGTGAGAAGGAAGCCGGATGCCCACCCCCACAGAATCCACGGCCGTCGGGCCTGTCGAGGCGTTCTGGCGTTTCCGCACGCGCGCGCTGCCGGTCTGTGTGTTGTTGGCGATCCTTGCTGCGGTGTTCGCGTATTCGACGGGTGGCAGGACCACCGTCACCACGGCCATCTACCTGACCGATCCCCGCGGCGTGCCCGTGTTCCGCGACGGCACCACTGCGGCGACCGACATGGCCACCTACCTGAAGCAGCGAGCCGGGTTCGCACAGAGCGACACCGTGTTCGAGCAGGTGCTGACGTCGCTCGACGACCCGACGCTCGACGTCGAGACGCTGCGCGTGATCGTGTCGGCCTCGATCGCCGACAACTCGAGCATCATCGTCGAGTGCGATGACGACGACTCCGTCCGAGCCTTCGCGATCTGTTCGGCGGTCACCGATGCATACACCGAGCTCACGCGGGCCGACACGCAGCGCCGTGCCGACATCGCGATCGGCGAGCTGCAAACGGCTCGCCAGGCCCTGTTGGACGACCTCCCCGAGGGTCAGACGTCCGGTTCGATCGGGCAGATCGAGGTCGACATCGCCCAGACGGCCAAGCAGGCCGCCCTGTTCGACGCAGGGGTCGAGTTCGTCGACGCACCCCGCGAGGTGCCGGCATCCCGGATCGTGCCGCTGGTGCAGTACAGCGTGGCGGCGTTCGCGTTCGGCCTGCTCATCACCGGTGTGATCGCCTGGCTCGCGGCGATCCGGCGTCCGATCGTCAACGATCCCGAGGTTGCCGCGGCGCAGCTCGGCGCACCGCTCATCGGTCAACTCGAAGAGCGCGGGTCGAACGCAGGCGTGGAGGTGCTCGCCACCAACCTGTCGAGCCTCAGCAGCCGCGGGGTGCTGGTCGTGACCGGCAGCCTCGAGGCCGCGAACAACTCCGACCTCGTCGCCGGCCTGGCCGAGGCCTGGACCCGAGAAGGTCGTTCGGTGCTGGTGGTCGACGGCAACCTGCGCAAGCCGCGGTTGTCGGCCCGGTTCGGTGCCGACCTGAGCTCGGTCGGCCTCACCGACCTGCTGGGTGGTCTCGCCACCGAGGGTGCGGCGATCCGCACGGTGAAGCTGCCCGACGGTCCGTCGATGAGCTTCGTCTCGTGCGGTCAGGCCGTCGACCACGCGTCGAGCCTGCTGCGCTCCACCACGGCCCGACGGGTGCTGTCGAAGCTGCAGGAGCGCTTCGACGTGGTGCTGGTCGATGCTCCCCCGATGATGGACCGGGCTGAGGGCTCGGCGCTCGCGAGTGTGGCCGACGGTGTCGTGATGGTGGTCCCGTCGGGGACGCCGTCGAGCGATCTGCTCGCTCTGCGCCGACGTCTCGACGTGCTCCGCGCGCCGCTCGTCGGCGTGATCTACGACGTCGACCCGCGGTGACGCCCGGTGCACCGACCCTGTCGTGACCTGGAGCGGGTGAGCTGATGGCGGCCACGCCGAACGGTGCCGACGCACCCCCGGCGGAGGCGCCCTACGTCCCGCGGCTCGAACTCTGGCGCAACCGCGTCGAGTCGTCGACGCCGGTGGTGTGGTGGCTGCCGATCGCGCTGATCGTCGCGTCGGAGTACAAGCTCCGCAAGCGGGCGAACGACCAGACGATGTCGGGATCGGTCGATCCGTTCATCGCGCTCGAGTTGCTCGTGTACGCGGTGATCGGCGCCTACCTGCTCATCCGCCTGCGCCCCCGGATCCGCCCGCACGTGATCGTGGTGTGGACGATCGGGTGGTGCCTCACCGCGGCTGCGAGCACGCTCTATTCGCCGTTCCCGGTGTTGGCGCTCGTGCGCGGTGTGCAGTTGGTGATCATCGTGCTGACGGTGCTGCAGTTCGTGAACGATGGCGACGTCGCGCTCGCGCGGCGGTTCGTGCACGGTTACGTGGTGCTGGTCTCGGTCTCGATCGTGATCGGTCTCGCGTACGTCGCCCCGCAGAGCAGTGAGCAGGCCGGTCGGTTCACCTGGCTGTTCACCCACAGCGTGGTCGCCGGGTCGATGCTCGCGATGAGTTGCGTGATCCTGTTCGCGATGTGGCTCACCCATCGGGTGGCGCAGTTGCCGTGGGCCCGATGGGTCTACGCCGCGCTGCTGATCGTGAACCTCGTGTCGCTCGTGCGCACCCGGACGCGCGGCTCGATCGGCGCGACGCTGCTGGCGATCCTGGTGATCACGCTGCTGTGGTTGCGGGCAGCGGGCAAGCGCGACCTGTTGGTGAGCGCGATCGTCGTGGTCTGCACCTTGGCGTTCACGGTCGGCGGGTCGATCGTGACGTACTACCTGCGCAACGAGGACGCCGAGAAGCTCGCCTCGTTCAACAACCGCACCGAGGTGTGGACGATCGCGATCGCTGCGTTCGAGCGTCGACCGATCCACGGGCTGGGGCTGACGGCGTCGCGCGGGGTCTTCCTCGCCGAGACCGGGCTCGGCGGCGCGCACAACGCCTACATCAACGTCCTGGTGGACGTGGGGCTGCTCGGCATGTTCTGGTGGGGCGGCCTGATCGTGCTGATCTCCGCGGCCGGGTGGCGGGTGCGTCGGCGCGCCCGTCGCACGCCCGGCGCCGAGCCGTTGGTGTTCGACACGCTCGCCATCGTCGGGCTGATGGTCGCGCAGGTCGTGAACGGCATCACTGCGGAGTACATGGCGGCGGGCGTCGGCGCCGCGGCGCTGATGCTCTACCTCACGGGTGCGTGGGTGGTGATCGCCGAGGATGCGACCGATCGGATCGCGCGCGAGAACCACACCGCCGCGTTGGCGTCGCGCTTCGAGCGCCGCTCGCGCCCGCGTCCGCTCGGACGGGCTCGGCCGGTGCTCGCGTCCGGCGGGGTCGGCGTCGTCACGGCGCCGTCGTCGTCCCCCACGACGTCCAAGCAATCCAAGCGATCCAAGCGATCCACGCGATCCACGCGATCCACGCAGGACTCGCAGAAGCCGCCGATGTCGTCATGAACGACACGGCCACCGTCGCCCCGCTGCGCCGTCGCTCCCCGTGGAACGTCGCCGGCGCCGTGAGCGCCCAGTTCTCGCAAGCGCTCGGCAGCTTCCTCCTGCAGATCCTCGCGGCCCGCCTCCTCGGCAAGGAGGGCCTGGCGGTGTTCGCGGTGTTGTTCGGTCTCGTGGTGGTCGGCACCGCGGTCGTGTCGGGCTTCGTCGGCGACTCGCTGACCGTGCTCGATCGAGCGAACCGTGCCGTGCGCGCCGGTCTGCAGTGGTGGCTCGTCGTGCTCTCCACCGTGCTCGGTCTGGCGGCGACGGTCGGCCTCGGCGGCTCGGGCTATCTCACCTGGCAGCAGGCGTTCGTGTTCGGGCTCGCCGGCGCTGCGTTCGTGGTGGAGGACACGATCCGACGGCTGTTGATGGCCTCGTTGCGGTTCTGGTCGATCGTCGTGGTCGACCTGGTCGCGTTGCTCGGCTCGGTCGGCCTCGTCGCCGTCGTGCACTGGAGCGGCGCAGAGGTGACGCTCACGCACTTCCTCGAGGCGCTCGTCGTGGGCCAGGCGGCCGCCACCGTGGTCGGTGTGTTCCTGCTGCCCGCCGACGATCGCTGGTGGTCGCGTCAGGAGGCCGGCCACGACGGTCGGGGTCGGGTGTTCGAATACGGCAAGTGG
>JBILUM010000083.1:0-7712 GCA_044370995.1 Ilumatobacteraceae bacterium
GCGCTGCATCTGCGCATCTCGCTCACGAACAACCCTCGTCCGTGAGCGACGCGCGCTGCATGTGCGCATCTCGCTCACGAAGACGTCGTTCGCCGGCGGGCGAGCGGTCAGGCGCGCGGGATGATCGTCCCGATGTTCATCACACCGTTCGGGTCGAACGCGTGCTTGAGCGCCTCGAGCATCGAGTAGGAGGTGCCGTACTCCTCGCGGACCCACGGCGCACGGGCCTTGCCGATGCCGTGGTGGTGCACGATCGAGCCGCCGAAGCGCAGGGTCTCCTCGCAGATGATCTTGATGATCGGCCAGTAGTACTTGTCGTTCTCCTCCTCCGGCTCACAGTCGATGAGGTCGTAGAAGTAGTTGAAGTACATGTTGGTGCCGTTGATGTAGCTGTGCGACGAGTGACCGCCGAGCAGCGTGATCCCCTTCATCTCGGCCCGGATGCGCGGAATCACCGCGTCGTAGATCTCGTTGATCGAGCTCCAGTCGGCGGAGATCTCCGTGGTGCGGTTCACGTTGCGCGTGGTGAAGATTCGGTTGTCCTCACGGGTCACCTTGTCGGGGCCCCAGACGAGGTCGTCGAACCAGTCGGAGATGAGCTGGCTGTCGACCGGCACGCAGCCGGGGTGCTTCGCGACGATCTCGCGGATGCCCTCGGCCGTGGCCGTGGAGATGCCGGCGTTGCCCTCGGCCATGAACAGCACGATGCAGTCGTCGGGCTGGGCGAAGTGCGAGAAGTGGAGCTGGCCGTCCTCGAAGTCGTACAGGCGGGCGACCGACGGCTTGTAGCCGGCGACCATCACCTCGCGCAGCACCTCGAAGCCCTCCTTCATGTTCTTCAGGGTCCAGCCGAGGAAGATGTTGTTCTCGGGCAGGTACGGGAACAGCTTCACCGTCACTTCGGTGATGTAGCAGAGGGCGCCCTCGTTGCCGATCACGATGTGGCGGATGTCGGGGCCGGCGGCGCGGCGCGGCACGTTCTTGATGCGCGACACGTGACCGCCGGGGAACACGACCTCGCAGCCGACGACCATGTCCTCGATGCCGCCGTAGAGGGTGGAGAACTGGCCGATGCTGCGCGTGGCGACGAGGCCGCCCATCGACGCGATCGGCTTGCTCTGCGGCGAGTGACCGGTGGTGAGACCGACCTTGCGCACCTCGTCCTCGAGGCGCTGCAGCGGCACGCCGCACTGCACGGTGGCCTGCATGTTGTAGGCGTCGATCTTCACGATCTGGTCGAGCCCCGACCCGTCGACCACGATCGAGCGGTCGTCGTGGATCTCGAGACCGCCCTCGGTCGCGGTGCCGCCGGTGCGGGCCACCACGTTCACCCCGTTGGCGTCGGCGAAGGCGAGCACCTTGGCGACGTCGTCGGTGCTGCGAGCCATCACCACCGCTGCCGGCGAGGGCAGGGTGTACACGCCGAAGATGTTCTGCAGCTTGCGGAAGTTGTCGACGCTCGAGCGCTGCAGCACCTCGGGGTCGGTGACCACCTGGTCGGCGGCGAGGAGCTGCTGGAGGTGTTCGACGATGCCGTCACGGGTGATGGTCATGATGGGTCCTTGGTTCTCGAGTGCTGGTGCTGGTGCTGGTGCTGGTGCTGGTGCTGGTGCTGGTGCTGGTGCTGGTGCGAGGTTGCGGGGGTCAGTGGAAGATCGGGTAGGCGCGTTCGAACAGCGCATCGGTGTGGCTGCGGATGTCGTGGTAGACGGTGTCGGCCATGCGGTCGTACACGTCGCTGTTGGCGGCGTCGGGCGTGAACGTCTCTCGGCCCTTCGCCATCGCCACCGTGGCGGTGTCGATGTCGGCGAACAGCCCGACCGCGGCGGCCGCACACATCGCCGAGCCGAGGCTGGCGCCACCGCCGTCGACGCTGCGCGAGGCGGGGATGCCGAACACGTCGGCGAAGATCTGCATGAACAGCGGACTGTTGGAGCCACCGCCCGACACGACGATCTCGGTGAGCGTGATGCCCAGCTCGCCGCACATCGCATCGACGTGGTGCTTCATCGTGAGCGCGATCGCCTCGAGGATCGAGCGGTACACGTGGCCGCGCGAGTGCCGGGCGTCGAAGCCGAGCATCATCCCCTTGCGGAACGGCTTGTCGGTGGTGGCCAGCCAGTCGAGCACGGTCATCAGGCCCTCGCTGCCTGCGGGCACCTGGGCGGCTTCGCGCTCGATGTACTGCTCGCGCGACAACCCCAGCGAGGTCGCACGCTCGGCCACCTCGTCGCCGAGCAGGTCGAGGAACCAGGTGAGGGTCCACATCCCACGGCGCACGCCGTTGCTCTCGTAGAGGTAGCGGTACGGCACCGACGCGAAGTTGGTCCAGAAGTTCGCCGGCTCGCGGTGGTTCTCGTGACCGTGCACCATGGCAGCGATGTAGGTGCCGAGCGACACC
The DNA here is from genome assembly GCA_044370995.1 of Ilumatobacteraceae bacterium. Lineage (GTDB taxonomy): Bacteria > Actinomycetota > Acidimicrobiia > Acidimicrobiales > Ilumatobacteraceae > VFMC01. The sequence continues at coordinate 2,402 of JBILUM010000083.1, forward strand.
AACGCCGTGGTCTCACCCAGCGAACCCGACCCGAGCATCTCGACGGCCTTGTCGTTCGCGGTCTGCACGACGGGCAGACCCGTCGGGATGCCGGTCGCCGCCGATGCCTCGGCGGTCACGCCACCGATCACGTCGCCCGGCATCTGCAGCTCGAACAGGTGGTCGCGTCGCACGCCGCACGCCTCGTACAGCGCCGGGTCGTCGCTCCACTGCCAGGTGTCGGCGTCGATCGGCCACTGGAGCGCGATGTTGTTCGCGGCGGTGTCCTTGAACTCGCCCGTGAAGCGGTGCGCCACGTAACCCGACGACGTGGTCGCGTAGGCGCACTCGGGGTCGTCGGGCAGGTACGGCTGGTACGCGCGGTCGTCCATCCAGCTGATCACCGGTTCGACCAGCGAACCATCGGCGCGCAGGAACGCCTTGTTGCAGCGGATCGGGCAGATGCCGACGGCGACGATGTCGGCCGGATCACCGTCGAAGGCTGCCATCGCCTCCCGACTGGCGGAGCAGATCGACGTCCACAGGTCGTCGTCGGGGTGGAACACGACACCGTGACGCGGCCGCGCCATCGGCCGCAGCACCTGTTGCCCTCGGGCGACAGCGTTGCCGAGTGCGTCGTAGACGACGACCTTCGCGCTCTGCGTGCCGCAGTCGACGCCGATGAGGTACGGGCCCGCCATGACCTGTCGCTCCTGCGTCCTCAGCGGACGAGGTAGCCGCCGTCGACCGCGAGGACGTGGCCGTTGACGTAGTCGCTGGCCCGGCTCGACAGGAACACGACCGTGCCCATCAGGTCGACCGTCTCGCCCCACCGGTTGGCGGGGATGTGCTCGAGCACCTTGCGGTTGGTGTCGGGGTTGCTGCGCGTGGCCGTGGTGATCGCGGTGGCGTAGTAGCCGGGGGCGATGCCGTTCACCTGGATGTTGTGCTCGGCGAGCTCGTCGCAGTAGGCCTTGGTGAGCCCGGCGATGCCGTGCTTGGTGGCCGAGTACGCCGACGACATGCGGCCGCCCAGGAAGCTGAACATCGAGCAGATGTTGATGATCTTGCCGCTGCGCTGGGGCACCATCACCTTGGCGGCCTCGAAGCTCATCTCGAACGCAGCGGTGAGGTTGACCGCCACGGTGGCGTCCCACTTGTCGCGGCCGAACTCGAGCACTTCACCCAACGGGCAGATGCCGGCGGAGTTGATGAGGATGTCGACCGAGCCGAGCCGCTCGACGCACGTGGCGATCACCTGGGCGGGCACGCCATCGGCGGTGATGTCGGCCTCGATGAACTCGTAGCGGACGCCTTCGGCCTCCACGAGCGAGCGGGTGGTGCCGTCGTCGTCGGCCAGGCTGGGCACCAGCACGTTCGCGCCGGCCTTGGCGAGCGCCAGCGTGAAGGCCTGCCCCAGGCCGGTGTTGCCGCCGGTCACGATGGCGTTGCGGCCACCGAGATCGAACCAGCTCATCGCGAAGTCGGTGATCGTCACGGCGGCATGTTAGCGAGGGCTACCTGCCCAGGACGGTCCAAGGACGGAACGTCCGTACCGGTAATCGAGGAAGCGGGCGCGACGTCGAGCGACGTCGCTCGCCGGGCGACGTGACATCGGTGCCGGTTCGGGCAACGCCGAGCACGCCCCGCCGGGCGCCACTAGGTTCGCCCAGGATGATCGCCCGTGTGACGCTCCGGGGGCTGCTCGCCCGGCGGGCCCGCATCGTGTTGACGGTGCTGTCGATCGTGATCGGCGTGTCGTTCGTGAGCGGCGCGTTCATCCTCACCGACAGCTTCCGGCGGGCGTTCGACCAGCTCTTCGCCGAGCTCGACCGAGGCATCGACCTGCGGGTCCGTGGCGCAACGGCGTTCGGTCGCGGAGGTGGGGGGAGCCCGGTGCCCGCGACGCTGGCCGACGAGATCCGCGAGCTGCCCGGCGTGGTCGCGGTCGAGCCGAACCTCGACGAGCCCGCCGTCGTGCTCGACGCCGACGGCGAACCGGTGCCGTCGCGCGGCGGTCCGCAGCTCGGCGTGTCGTGGACCGGCGAAGGCGTCATCGGCGGCCGTGTGCTCCGCTCGGGCGAGGTGCCGTCGGGCATCGACGAGGTCTCGCTCGACGAGACGACAGCCGAGCGGATCGGCGCCGCGCTCGGCGACACGGTCAGCATCGCGGTGGCCGAGGGGGTGCGCTCGTTCACACTCGTCGGCATCAACGGCCTCGGCGAGGACGACGACGCGGTGGCGGGGCGGGCGACCATCGCCGCGTTCGATCCGATCACGGCCCAGGAGGTGCTCGGCTCACCGGGTCTCTACGACTCGATCGACGTCGCGGTCGCCGACGGACGTGACGGCGAGGTCGCCGCGGCGATCGAGGCGCTCCTGCCCGGCGACGCCGAGGTGGTGAGCGGCGAAGAGGTCGCCCGCGACACCGCGGAACGCATCGGCAACGCCGTCGACCTGCTGCGCTGGGTGCTGCTCGGCTTCGCGCTGATCGCGTTGTTCGTCAGCGCGTTCCTCATCAACAACACCTTCCGGATCATCGTCGGGCAGCGCATGCGCGAACTCGCCCTGCTCCGTGCGATCGGTGCGAGCGGTCGACAGGTGCGCTCGATGATCCTGGCCGAGTCGCTCGCGATCGCGCTGCTCGCCACGGCGACCGGACTGCTCGGGGGCGTCGGCGTCGCCAGGTTGCTCACCGCGGTCTTCAATGCCGGCGGCGCCGGCTTCCCGCGTGCGGGCACGGTGATCGAGCTGCGCACGGTCGTCGTGGCACTGCTGGTGGGCGTCGGCGTCACCATGGCCGCCACCGTCGCCCCGGCGTTGACGGCCGGTCGCGTGCCGCCGGTCGCGGCGATGCGCATCGACGCGGCACCATCGAGGCGCGGGTCGCCGCTGCGCACGGCACTCGGCATCGTGCTCGTCGCGGCGGGTACCGCCGTCTACTGCACGGGGGTGTTCGCGAAGCCGGGCGAGCTCGGGCTCACGGTCGGCCTGATCGCGGCCGGCGGTTCGCTGGTGCTCGTCGGCGTGGCACTGCTGGCCGCAGGCGCGGCGGCCCCGATGGGTCGCGTGCTCGGCGTGCCCGTGCGCCGGCTGCTGGGGATGCCCGGCCGCCTGGCGCAGGAGAACGCGGCGCGATCGCCGCGGCGCACCGCCACGACCGCGTCGGCACTCATGATCGGTGTCGCGCTCGTCAGCGGCGTCGGGGTGGTGGGCGCCTCGCTCAGCAGGTCGCTGTCGGAGCAGCTCGGGCAGTCGGTCACCGCCGACTTCTTCTTCACCGGCAGCGGTTTCCAGGGCTTCTCCCCCACGCTCGTCGAGCGCATCGCCGAGCTGCCCGAGGTGGAAGCCGTCAGTGCGTTCCGCGCCGGCACCTTCCAGGTGGACGGCGGCACCCGATCGGTCGGCGCGGTCGACGGCGACACGTTCGCCGCGATCGTCGACCTCGACCTGCGCTCGGGCGGCTACGCCGGCCTGGCCGACGACGGGCTGCTGCTGCACGAGGATCCGGCAGGCGACTTCGACCTCGGCGTCGGCGACACGGTGGAGGTGCAGTGGCGCACGGGCGAGTCGCAGACGCTCACCGTCGTCGGCGTGTTCGCCGATGCGGCGGCGACGAACACGAACTGGATCGTCGACCTCGACGTGTTCGCCGTGGCGCACCCGGCGCTGCGCCTCGACGCGTTCGCCGGCGCCACGCTCGTCGAGGGCACCGACCTCGAGCAGGCGAGGGCGTCGATCGCCACCGTCGTCGACGGCTTCCCGCAGGTGGAGCTCCTCGACCAGGCCGAGTTCCGCCGCACCCAGGAGGACCAGCTCGACCAGCTGCTGCGACTCGTCTACGGGCTGTTGGCGTTCGCCGTGCTCATCGCCGTGCTCGGCATCACCAACACGCTCGCCCTCGCCGTGTTCGAGCGCACCCACGAGTTCGGCCTGCTGCGCGCGGTCGGTGCGACCCGGCGCCAACTGCAGCTCACGGTGTTCGGCGAGTCGTTGATCGTCGCCGCGTTCGGCACCACCCTCGGCCTCGCCGTCGGGCTGCCCCTCGGCGTGCTCGGCACCAGAGGCATGGCGTCGGTCGGCGTCACGTCGGTCGCGTTGCCCCTCGGCACGATCGCGGTGGTCGTCGTCGCGACGCTCGTGGCCGGCTTCGTCGCCGCCCTGTGGCCGGCGAGGCGAGCAGCGCGCCTCGACGTCCTCGCCGCGATCGCACGCCCCGAGTAGCCGTTCGGCGAGGTGGATCGCTGGCTTCGAGGTTCTGTCATACTGTGTGTCACGAGTTGTCCGACCGACGGCACAGGAGCCTCCGATGACCAGCACCACTCCTCGACTCATCTCCGACATGCGCGGCGTCCGCTACGGCGAGGTCCTGTGCGTCTACCTCCGTGACGGCGCCCTGCACGCCGAGGTCTACGGCACCCAGATGCTCAACGACTGCCCGCAGGAGCTGTGGGACGGCCTCGACGCGAACGCGATCGCCGAGGAGATGGGGGCGACGTTCGTGAAGCTGAACGGCCCGCGCTACTGGATGATCGACGGCGTTGGCGCCAAGGTCGCCGTCGTCGAGCCGGTGTTCCACGAGTTCAACGGACTCAACATGCGTCGGATCGCCACCCTCGATCTCGGCACCACCCTCAACGCCGGGCCGTACACGATCCGCAACGTCAACCGCGGTGCCGTCTTCTTCTTCGACGCCGGCAGTCGCGTCCACGAGCTCGTCGACCCCGACGGCACTGCCTACGTGATGCAGGCCTACTGCGTGGGCGTCGATCCCACCACCGACGAGGCGTCGCTGCTCACTCTCGGCGACCGGCTGTCGATGCCCGAGGGCTGGACGTACCGCACGCGAGTGCTCGACGAGGAGCTCGTCGTCGACACGTCGGCGACCATCGCGACCGTCATCCAGGACGAGTTCGAGAACACGTACACGCTCCCCTTCTGATCCCTCGGGCGAGCGAGCCCTCGTCTCAGCCGCGCAGCAACGTCATGAAGCCACCGACGTCGGCTGTCAGATGACGTCCGACGGTCAGATGACGCCGGCGGCCAGCAGCGACACGGTGATCGCCGCGATCGCGATGCGATACCAACCGAAGATCGTGAGCGGCCGGGTGCGCAGGTAGGCGACGAACCAGCGAACAGCGATCAGTGCGGTGACGAACGCGACCAGCGTGCCGAGCAGCGGGGTCTGCCAGCCGTACAGGTCGAGCAGCGTTCCACCGTCCTTCGCGAGATCGAGCACCGTCGCGGCAGACAGCGTGGCGAGGCCGAGCAGGAAGCTGAACTCCACCGCGGCGGACATGCTGAGGCCGAGCGCGAGCGCGGCGATCATCGT
>JBILUM010000084.1:0-7662 GCA_044370995.1 Ilumatobacteraceae bacterium
CCGTCTGTCGCTGGGGTGCGCCGGTCTGCTGGCGGTCGTGCTCGCAGCTGCGAGCCCGTTCCTGCCGCACGTGTTCTCGGGCGATCCTGCCGTGCACGAGCGCCTGACGATGGGTCTGCTGATCCTGGCCGCCATGCAGTTCCCCGGCGCGATCGCGTTCGCGTTCGACGGTGCGCTCATCGGGGCCCACGACGAGCGCTGGCTCGGTCGTCAGGCGGTGATCAACCTGCTCGGGTTCGTGCCGCTCGCGATCGCCACCCTGGTCTGGCCGCGGCTCGGCCTCGCCGGCCTCTGGGGCGCCCAGTTCACCTGGATGACGATGCGCGCCGTCGTGAACTGGCGTCGGTGGGAGTCGCGGCCGTGGGAGCACCGAGCCGCCGTCGCTTGACGATGCTTCGTGAGCGAGATGCGGCCAGCGCACACATCTCGCTCACGAACGGAACCCGTACGTGAGCCAGTTGCGCAGCATGTGCGCGCATCGCTCACGAAGGAGTCAGCCGAGGGCGGCGATGGCGTCGGCGACGGCGATCACGCGCTGGGCGTTTGCGACGTGCAGGTTCTCGATCATCCGGCCGTCGACGGTGACGACACCCTTGCCCTCGCGCAGGCCCTCGTCGAACGCGGCGATCACCTTGCGAGCGTGGTCGACCTCGGCCTCGGTGGGGGCCCATACCTCGTTGGTGATGTCGACCTGGCCGGGGTGGATGAGCGTCTTGCCGTCGAAGCCCAGCTCCATGCCCTGCACGCACTCGGCGCGGAACCCCTCGAGGTCCTTCACGTCGTTGTACACGCCGTCGAGGATGACCTTGCCGGCCTCGCGTGCGGCGAGCAGGGCGGTCGCCAGGTGCGGCACCAGCGGATGCCGATCGGCCGCGCCGAGGCGCGACCGGATCTCGCGAGCGAGGTCGTTGGTGCCCATCACGAGCACGGCCACCCGGGGATGTGCGGCGATGGCGCGCACGTCGAAGATCGCCGTCGGCGTCTCGATCATCGCCCAGATCTTCAGCGACTCCGGCGCACCCGCGCCGTCCAGGATCGCCGAGATCTCGTCGAGGTAGGCCACCGACCCGACCTTGGGCACCACGACGGCTGACGCCCCGCTGCCCGCCGCGGCGCGCAGGTCGTCGGCACCCCACGGGGTGTCGAGGCCATTGCAGCGGATCGTGAGCTCACGGTTGCCGTACTCGCCCGACGACGCGGCGGCGACGGCGTTCGGCCGGGCCGACTCCTTCGCATCGGGAGCGACGGCGTCCTCGAGGTCGAAGATGATCGCGTCGGCTGCGATCGTCTTCGCCTTCTCGAGCGCCCGCTCGTTCGCGGCGGGCATGTACAGCACGGATCGGCGGGGACGCAGGTCGCTCATGGGGTGCTCCGGTCGGTGTGGTGCGGTCGGGAGAGGGTGTCGGTGTTCAGAAGCCGTACGAGGCGGCGAGCTCGGGATCGCGGGCGGCGAGCTGACGGGCGAGCTCGACCACCACGTGGCACTGCTTCACCGAGGCGTCGTCCTCCATCTTCCCGTCGAGCATGATCGCCCCGGTGCCGTCGCCCATCGCGTCGATCACGCGCTGGGCCTGGCGCACGTCCTCGGGACGCGGGCTGAACACCCGCTTCGCGATCTCCACCTGTGCCGGGTGCAGGCTCCACGCGCCCACGCAGCCGAGCAGGTAGGCGTTGCGGAACTGGTCCTCGCAGGCGACCGTGTCCTTGATGTCACCGAACGGGCCGTAGAACGGCAGCAACCCGAAGGTGACGCAGGCGTCGACCATGCGGGCGATCGTGTAGTGCCACAGGTCCTGCTGGAACGTGGCTCGCGGTGCGGTGTACTGCGGGCCGTCCTCGCCGGCGGGCGGGTCGACCCGCACGACGTAGTCGGGGTGGCCGCCACCCACGCGGGTGGTCTTCATGCGCCGGTTGGCGGCGAGGTCGGCCGGGCCGAGCGAGAGGCCCTGCATGCGCGGCGACGCCGCGCAGATCTCCTCGATGTTCGCGACGCCACGAGCGGTCTCGAGGATCGCGTGCACGAGGATCGGGCGCTGCAGCTTCGCCTTCGCCTCGAGCTGGGCGAGCAGCCGGTCGACGTAGTGGATGTCCTCGGGCCCTTCCACCTTCGGGATCATCACGACGTCGAGCTTGTCGCCGACCTCGGTCACGAGCGTGGTGAGGTCGTCGAGACCCCATGGCGAGTCGAGGCTGTTGACGCGGGTCCACAGCTGGGTGGTGCCCATGTCGACCGTTCGGGCCACGTTGACGAGCCCGGCGCGTGCGGCCTCCTTGTCGGCCATCGGGATGGCGTCCTCGAGGTTGCCGAGGAGGATGTCGACCGTCGGGATGATCTCCGGCAGCTTCGACACGAGCTTGTCGTTCTGCGGCGGGAAGAAGTGGATCACCCGGCTCGGGCGGAAGGGGATCTCGCGGACCGGTTCGGGGGCTCCGACGGCGAGCGGCTTGAAGAAGTCACGGGGGCTGCGCATCGATCTGCAAGGGTAGGAGCCGTGTCCCGATTCGATGCAATCCTGTTCGACGCGGGCGGGATCCTGGTACTGCCCGATCCCCACGTGCTCGGCCCGCTGCTCGCGTACTACGGGGGCGATCCGTCGGTCGGGGCCCACCGTCGGGCGCACTACGCGGCGATGGCAGCGAAGAGCACGGCCGGGAGCAGTGAGGGCGTGTGGGGCGAGTACAACGGCGCCTATGTGCGCGCCGTCGGCGTCGCCGATCACGACGTGGAGACCGCAGCACTCGTGCTCGAGCACACGCGCAACGCCCATCTGTGGCGCTGGCCGATCCCGGAGAGCGTCGACGCGCTGCGTGGCCTCGCGTCAGCCGGGGTGCCGATGGGTGTCGTGTCGAACGCCAGCGGACAGATCGAGGAGGTCCTGCGCCGCAGCGAGGTGTGCCAGGTGGGCGACGGCGCCGGCGTGTCGGTGCGAGTCGTGATCGACAGCCATGTCGTGGGCATCGCCAAGCCCGACCCGCGGATCTTCGAGCCGGCGCTCGCACACTTCCCCGACGTCGCCCCCGAGCGCATCGCGTACGTCGGCGACTCGGTGACGATGGACGTCGGCGGCGCCCGCGCTGCCGGGCTCCACCCGGTGCTGCTCGACCCGTACGACGATCATCCCGAGGCCGACTTCGATCGCATCGCGACGCTCGGTGAACTCCTCGCGATGCTCGGGCCCTGACCGTGTCCGACCAACCCGAACAGGGACGACCCGGCGCCCACGTGAGCGAGCAGTGGGCAGGCTGGCGAGCCGCGATCGACCTGGCCGAGTACGAGGCCCGCTTCACGCACGACGCCGCGCACGGGGAAGCCGACTGCCTGGCGTCGCTGCACCCGCGCAGCGTGCTCGACGCCGGCTGCGGCACGGGTCGGGTGGCCGTCGAACTGCACCGCCGTGGCATCGACGTCGTCGGCGCCGACCTCGACGACGACCTCCTGCAGTACGCTCGCCGCAAGGCGCCGGGCATCACGTGGGTCCATGCCGATCTCGCGACGATGCGGTTGGGGCGAACCTTCCACGTCGTCGCGATGCCGGGCAACGTGATGTTGTTCTGCCGGCCAGCGGATCGGCCGGCCGTGGTCGCCTCGTGCGCTGCGCACCTCGAGCCGGACGGCCTGCTCGTGGCCGGCTTCTCGCTGCGCGGGGTGGCCGGCGAGCTCACGCTCGGCGAGCTCACTCTCGACGAGTACGACGCTGCGGCGACCGCCGCCGGGCTCACCCTCGTTCAGCGGTGGGCGACGTGGGAGCGCACGCCGTACGCGGGAGGCGACTACGCCGTCTCCGTGCACGGCGCGGCGGCCTGAAGCTTCCTTCACCGTCAGCGCCCGCGCACGCCCTCCGGGACCACTCGACCACTCGTCGGGAGATGATCAAGCCGAGGTCAAGAAAACGACCCACTTCGTCATCGAACCGTCAAACCGAATGCCTGATGTGGCGAACACCCCCGTCGTAAGATCGCTGGTACCCCCACAAAAACTGCAAAGCGAGTGGCCTCATGTTCCACCACCGCACCAAGAAACTCGAAGTTCGCAACCTCCGGCGGCGGCTGGTCGTGCTCGACAGCATCGCCCTCGTCATCGCATGGATGCCCGCACAGGTGTGGAAGTACTCCGCGGGTATGGAGGTCTGGAAGTGGCTCCTGACCGAGGTCGTCCTCGTCGCGAGCGGTCTGGCCCTGTTCCAGTTCCAAGGGCTCTATCTGGCACGTGTCGCCTCCAGTCGCACCGAGGAGATCCGTCGCATCTTGCGTGTGTCGGTGGTGCTCGGCGTCGTCCAGGCGCTGTTGCTGGCGGCGATGAGCGTGGAGATCCAGACTCGCTGGCTGATCGCCGGCCCGTCGCTGCTCGTGGTGCTGCTGCTGTGGTTCCGGGGCGGCTACCGAGCCTGGCTGAGCGCCGCTCGTGCCTCGGGCCATCACCTGCGTGACGTCATCGTCATCGGCGTGAACGCCGATGCGTCCGACCTGGTCGCGATGCTGCGCGAACACCCCGAGGCCGGCTTCCGGGTGCGTGGCGTGGTGGGCGATCCCACCCTGGCCGCCGTCCACGGGCTGTCGTCACTCCACATGGGGCACACCGACGAGATCATCGACCTGCTGCACGACCACGACATCCGTGGGGTCATCACCGTGGTCGGCGCACTGCCTGCCCGTGATCTCACGCCGCTCATCCAGATGCTCGAGGACGAGGGCATCCACATCCAGGTCTCCAACGGTCTCCACGGCATGAGCCACCGCCGGCTGCGCGCCACGCCGGTGGCCTACCAGTCGCTGTACTACCTCGAGCCCGCCGACTCCGGCAGCCCGCAGCTGCTCGTCAAGCGATGGATCGACATCACCCTCGCCAGCCTCACGCTGCTGCTCGCCGCCGTCCCGATGATCGTGATCGCGATCGGGATCAAACTCACCGACGGCGGGCCGGTGCTGTTCCGCCAGAAGCGGGTCGGCCTGAACGGCGAGTTGTTCCACATGCTCAAGTTCCGGTCGATGGTCGTCGACGCCGAGGCGCGGCTGGCCGAGCTCAAGGTGCACAGCGGCAACGAGCGCCACGGGCCGCTGTTCAAGCTCGAGCGCGATCCCCGCGTCACCCGCATCGGTCAGTTCATCCGTGCCATGTCGCTCGACGAGCTGCCCCAGTTGCTCAACGTGCTCCGCGGCGACATGAGCATCGTCGGCCCTCGTCCGGCGCTGCCGTCAGAGGTCGCCCAGTTCGACGATCGCCTGCTCGACCGCCTGCAGATGCCCCCGGGCATCACCGGTCTGTGGCAGGTCGAGGCCCGCGACAACCCGCACTTCGGGGCGTACCGACGCCTCGACCTGTTCTACGTCGACAACTGGTCGCTGAACCTCGACCTCGTCATCCTCGTCGCCACCATCGAGCAGGTGCTGTCGAAGGCGGTGCGTACCCTGCTCCGCCGGTCCAGCCCGTCGGAGAGCATGGCTGCGGTCACCACCCTCGAGCCGAGCGGCGGCGACGACTCGGCGAGGCCGGTCCCGGTCGCCACCGACGACACGGGCTCATCGGGCGCGCTGCGTTCGGCCTGACACCCGGCGTTCGTCTCGTCCCCACGTGAGGGGGTCCCGTACCGTGCCGGCCATGGGGGACCAGCTGACGGCCGTGCCGTCTCGGGCCGCGACGTCGCTCGCCGGGACGGGGTTCTGGTACCTGTGGGCCAATGCGGTCTCCCTGGCCCTGATCATCTCGGCCGATCGGTTCACGTTCCTGTGGCTCGTCGAGGACACCCTCGGCTCGCCGACGTGGGCGAGCGGGTTGATCGTGTTCGCGCTCGGTGCGCCCGTCTGTGCCCTCGTGCTCACCGCCGGCGCCCTCGCCGACCGCCACGATCGGCGGCGGATGATGCTGATCACCCAGACCAGCGGCACGGTCGTGGTCGGTGTCGGCGCCGTGCTCGTGTGGACGGGCGTGATCACGCTCGCGCTGGCCGTCGTCCTCGCCGCCGCGTTCGGCACGGTCGTGGCCTTCGCGATGCCTGTGCGCTCGTCGCTGGTGCCGGCACTGGTGGGGACCGAACGTGTGATGCAGGCGGTCGTGCTGATGACGATCGGGGCGAACGTGGCCATGATCGTCGGACCGCTGCTGGTCGGCAACGTCATCGAGTCGTTCGGTGTCGGTTGGGCGTTCGCGGTGCAGGCTGCGTGTTTCCTGCTCGGGTTCGCCGCAGCGACGCAGATCCATCCCCCTCCGCACCCGCCCGTCGCCGTACGGCGTCACCTGCGGGTCGAGATCGCCGAAGCGCTCCGTTTCGTCTGGCACCACGACGTCCTGCGGGCCTTGTTCCTCCTGCTGGCGGTGGGCGGCGGCCTCATGGGCGGGAGTGCGTTCACCCTGTTGCCACGCATCGCTCGTGACGAGTTCGGCCGTGACGCTGCAGAGGCGGCCCGGCTGTTCGCCCTGATGGGCGTCGGCATGGTGACGACCTCGCTGTTGCTGATGCGCTATCGATCGCGCATCCGTCGACGGGGGCTGGTCTTCATGTGCTTCATGGTGGTCGGCACGACCGATCAGGTGCTGCAGGGGTTCGCTCCGTCGTTCTTCGCGCTCGAGATGCTGCTGCTGCTCTGGGGGCTCACCGGTGGCATGTACATGAACCTCAACCAGGCGTTGATCCAGGAACTCACGCCACCCGATCGGATGGGTCGGGTGATGGCACTGAACTCCATGGTGAGCGCCGGTCTCCTCCCGCTCGGGGGCCTCGCCTCGGCGATGCTCGCTTCGGTGATCGGCGCGCAGGAAGCGTTGAGCGTGTTCGGTCTGTTGGGCCTCTGCTGCGTGTTGACCGCACTCTGGCGAGCGGACGGCCTGCGCTCGCTGCCCTGACGACCCCGGCGAGACGCCCGCGTCGACGATCGGACTCAGCGGAGCTGGGTGCCGGTGAGGGTGAGGTCGAAGCTGAGGTCGCTGCTGCTGGGTTGGTACTGGTGGAGTTCGACGGCGAGGACGTGGGTGCCGGGGGCGATGGTGCGGGTGGTGGGGATGATGATGGTGTGGGTGGTGGTCTCGGCGGCGTCGTTGATGCTGGACAGGGCGCGGGTGGTGGCGGTGATGGTGCCGGTGGGCATGTTGGTGCGGGCGAGTTCGGTGCCGTCGAGGTGGATGACGGCGCCGTCGTCGCGGCGGATGCGCAGCACGAGGTCGGTGAGTGGTGTGGTGCCGGTGACGGTGAAGGTGTGTCGGAAGTAGGCGGTGATGGGGCGGTTGGTGGGTTGGGTGCCCCAGGAGATGGTGGTGGTGACGGGGTCGCCGTAGCCGAGGGGTGCGGTGCCGGTCTTCCAGGTGGTGTCGTTGTAGGTGGTGGTTCGCCAGGTGGTGCCGAGGTCGGTGCCGAGGTCGTGGTAGCGCCAGGTGGCGGCGGTCGCGACGGCGGTGACCGCGACCGGCCCGACCGGTGGGGCCGTCGTCGTCGTGGTGGTGGTCGTCGTGGTCGTCGTCGTGGTCGTCGGGGCAACGGTGGTCGTGGTGGTCGTGGTCGGAATCGTGGTGGTGGTGGGAACCGTGGTCGTGGTCACCGGCACCTGCTGGGTGCCGGTGAGGGTGAGGTCGAAGCTGAGGTCGCTGCTGCTGGGTTGGTACTGGTGGAGTTCGACGGCGAGGACGTGGGTGCCGGGGGCGATGGTGCGGGTGGTGGGGATGATGATGGTGTG
>JBILUM010000085.1:0-7573 GCA_044370995.1 Ilumatobacteraceae bacterium
CACGACATCAACTACATCTCGCTCGCGGGCGCGCTGGCGCACTTCGGTCGCCGGGGCGAGGCCCCCGTGCCGCCGCTCAACATGGTCGGTGACTTCGGCGGCGGCGGCATGTTCCTCGCCTACGGCATCGTGTGCGCCCTGCTCGAGGCGCAGCGAAGCGGTCGGGGGCAGGTCGTCGACACGGCGATGGTCGACGGTGCCGCCGTGCTGATGAGCATGTTCTGGGCCTTCAAGTCGGCCGGCATCTTCGACGAGAACAACCGGGGCACCAACCTGCTCGACACCGGCGCCCATTTCTACGACGTGTTCGAGTGCGCCGACGGCACGTACATCTCGCTGGGGTCGATCGAGCCCCAGTTCTACGCCGAGCTGATGCGGCTCACCGGCCTCGCCGGCGACCCCGAGTTCGCCAAGCAGATGGACCAGAGCCAGTGGCCGCACCTGAAGGAGCGCCTGCGCGAGGTGTTCAGGGGCAAGACCCGCGCGGAGTGGTGCGAGCTGATGGAGGCGACCGACGTGTGCTTCGCTCCCGTGCTCACGATGAGCGAGGCGGCCGAGCACCCGCACAACGTCGAGCGCCAGACGTTCATCCAGGTCGGTGGTGTCACCCAGCCGGCCCCGGCACCGCGCTTTTCGCGCACGACGCCCGAGGTGAAGAGTGCCCCGGCGCACCCCGGTCAGCACAGCCGTGAGATCCTCGCCGACTGGGGCATCGCCGCCGATCGCATCGATGCGCTGCTCGAGTCGAAGGCAGTGGTCGACGCCTGATGGCGACGCTGGTCTGCTTCCATGCCCATCCCGACGACGAGGCCATCGCCACCGGCGGTTCGATGGCACGGGCGGTCGAAGAGGGGCACCGCGTGGTGCTCGTCGTCGCCACCAACGGTGACCACGGCGAGGTGCCCGACGACCTGGCGCCGGGGGAGACGCTCGTCGACCGCCGCCGTGCCGAGACGGCGAAGTCCGCCGAGGTGCTCGGCATCCACCGGGTGGCCTGGCTCGACTACACCGACAGCGGCATGACCGGCTGGGACCAGAACGACCACGAGCACTCCTTCCACCAGGCGCCACTCGACGAGGCCGCCGAGCGGTTGGCCGCCATCCTCCGCGAGGAGCAGGCGGACGTCCTCACCACCTACGACTGGCACGGCGGCTACGGCCATCCCGACCACATCAAGGTGCATCACGTGGGCCATCGGGCCGCCGAGCTCGCCAGCACCCCGTCGGTGTTCGAGTCGACCATGAACCGCGACGCGTTCGTGCGCATGATGGCGCTCATGCCGGCCGAGGAGCAGGTCGAGTTCGACCCGAACGGACCGAGCGACGACGGGAACCCGTTCGGCTCGACCGAGGCCGAGATCACCCTCGAGGTCGACGTCACGCCGTGGGTGGTCCGCAAGCGGGCGTCCATCGCATGCCACGCCAGCCAGGTGAGCGATTCCAGCTTCTTCATGGCGATGGACGAGACGACGTTCGCGATGGCGTTCGGCACGGAGTGGTTCATCGAGAAGGGCGCGCCCGCCGGGATGCGGTCAGGCTGGCTGTTCGAGTGACCCGGCTGTACCTCGTCCGCCACGGCCGGGCGTCGGCAGGGTGGGACACCGATCCCGATCCCGGCCTCGACGACATCGGCAAGCAGCAGTCGATCGACGTCGGCGCTCGCCTCGCGCCGCTCGGTCCGCTGCACGTCGAGACGAGCCCGCTGCGCCGCTGTCAGGAGACGGCCGCGCCGTTGCTGGCAGCGTGGCGGTTCCCGTTGATGATCGAACCGCGCATCGCCGAGATCCCCTCGCCGGAGGGGGTGGCGATGGCCGATCGCGTCGACTGGCTGCGTGCCGCGATGCAGGGCACGTGGACGGAGCTCGGCCCGCGCTACACCGCCTTCCGGGACGGCGTCGTCGCCGCGCTGCGGTCGCGGCAGCGCGACTCGGTGCTGTTCAGTCACTTCGTGGCGATCAACGCCGCGATCGGCGCTGCGCTCGGCGACGACCGACTGGTGATCCGGAGCCTCGACAACTGCTCGGTCACCGTGATCGATGTCGCTGCCGACGGCGCGCTCACGCTCGTCGAGGGTGGCCACGAGGCCGACACCCTCATCCGCTGAGCCGCCCGCACGGCGCCTCATCTGGCGCGGCGCCGAATCGCGAATCTGCTGCCAGACTGCCCTCGTGCATCGTCGTGTCCTGACGCCTCCTGCCTTCCTCGCCGCGGTCACGGTCGTCGTCGCCGTCCTGGTCGCTGCCTGCGGCGCCGATGACGGACCGAGCGACGAGACCATCGCGCCGCTCCTCACCACCACGACCTCGACGACGACGGCGCCCGTCGTCACGACACCACCGGTCACGGTCGCCCCCACGGTTGCGCCGACCGTTGCACCGACCACCGTGGCCGCGTCCACCACGACGTCCACCGTGGCCGCGACCACCACCACCTCGATCCCGAAGGCAGCGGTGTTGGTGCTCCGCGCCGACGGTCTCGGCGACGCACTGTTCGGTACCGACCCCGACCAGGTGATCGCCTACGTGTCGGCCAACCTCGGCAAGCCGACGGCCGACAGCGGGTGGGCCGACCCGTTCTCGGCGTTCGGCGTGTGCCCGGGCACCGAGGTGCGCGGTGTCACCTGGGGCGACCTCACCTTGCTGTTCAGCGACGACTCGCCGATCGTGTCGGGTCGGCGGCACTTCTTCGGGTACCTGTTGGGCCCGCCGTTCGGTGCGACCGTGCAGCCCGCCGGCATGACCACGGCGGAGCGGATCGGTGTCGGCAACACCGTGGGCGAACTCCGCTTCACCTATCCCGACGTCGAGTTGTTCGACGACGAGCTCGCCGGCCCGTCGTTCCTCCTCGCGAGCGGCATCAACGGTGGGATGACCGGCTTGGCCGACGACGAACTGGTGACGTTCGTGTCGGCGGGCCCGCGCTGCGGCGAGTGATCCGTGGACGGCCAGTCGCTCTACGACGTCTATCGGACCGGACTCTGGGGACAGGTGGGTGTCAACGCCGCTGCGGGCGTGTGGGCACTGGCTGCACACCGGTGGCCGGCCGTGCGCAACAGGGCCCTGTGGGTCGTGACCGTCGTCGCCCAACTCGTGGTGACGGCGAACGTCGTGATGGCCTCGGTGCTGCTCGCCCGCTACGACTGGGAGTTCCCCGAGCTGCACATGCTCTACGAGTTCAGCGGCCTGGTCGCGATCGGGATCGTGTACTCGTACGCACAGCAGATGAAGCCACGTCGCTTCCTCATCTACGGCGGCGGCGGTCTGTTCCTCATGGGGCTCGCGCTGCGCAGCCTGTTCATGGGCTGAGCGAAGCGCCGGCAGCTCCTGGCCACGACGGCGTCGGCGACCTTCGGAGCAGCCGCGTCATGCCGTCACGGCGTCACGGCGTCACGGCGCCATGGCTCAGCGAAGGCGTACGACCTGCTCGACGTCGTCGGGTGGCCCGGCGAGCACGAGCAGGTCGCCCGCGCGTACGACCGTCGACGCCTCGGCGTAGGTGAAGGTCTCGCCCGGGTGCTTCACGCAGACCACCGTGACGCGGTGGGCGGCGCGCAGCCCGATCTCGCCGAGCGCTCTGCCCACGAACGCCGCGGGCGCGCTCATCTCCGCCAGCACGAACCCGTCGTCGAGCGGGAGGTACTCGAGCATGCGACCCGACACCAGGTGCGCGACCCGGGCGCCCATCTCCGCCTCCGGGCGGAACACGCGGTGGGCGCCCACCCGCTCGAGGATGCGCGCATGCTGATCGGTGATCGCCTTGGCCCACACCCGTTCGATGCCGAGATCGATGAGCGCCGCGGTGACCAGCACGCTCGACTCGATGCCGGCTCCGATGGCGACGACCGCGGTGTCGTACTCGTGGGCGCCCAGCTGGCGGAGCGCGGTGAGGTCGGTGGCGTCGGCCTGGGCCACGTGTGGCAGTTCGCTCGCATGGCTCTGTACGAGGCGGGCGTCGTGGTCGAGCGCCAGCACCTCGGTGCCGAGCCCGACGAGGGTGCGGGCGAGCGATCCGCCGAAGCGGCCCAGCCCGACGATGAGCACGGAGCCGGTCGGCAGGCCGCGCCGTGCGTTGGTGGACGTCTGATCAGCCAAGGATCGGTTGCTCCTCCGGGTAGCGGAACCGGAGATGGCGTTCGCGCAACACCAGCGCGGTTCCGAGCGTGAGCGGGCCGAGGCGGCCCAGGTACATGAGGCCGATCAGCACGGCCTGCGCGGGTTGGGGGAGACCGGCGGTGATGCCGGTCGAGAGCCCCACCGTGCCGAAGGCGGAGGTCGCCTCGAACAGGGAGCGATCGAGGTCGGTGTCGCTCGTCGCCTTGATGGCCATGCTCCCGGCGACGACCGCTCCCATCGAGATGGCGGCGATGGCGACGGCCCGCCGCTGGGTCCGCTCGGGCAGCCGTCGACGGTGGGCGTGCACGTCGGCGTCGCCACGCACCTCCGACCAGATCATCAGCGCGATCACTGCGAAGGTCGTCACTTTGATACCGCCCGCCGTCCCGGCGCTGCCGCCACCGACGAACATCAGCATCGACATGAGCAGCCAGCTGACGGAATCCATCGCGCCGATGTCGATGGTGTTGAACCCCGCTGTTCGGGTCTGCACCGACTGGAACGCCGCCGCCAGGACCTTCTGCGGCGTCGACATGGGGCCGAGCGTGCCGCCGTTGGTCCACTCGCCGGCGAGGATGACGCCGGTGCCGAGGGCCAACAGCACCGCCGTCGTGATGAGGGTGATCCGCGTGTGCAGGCTGAGTTTCGGCCGGGACCTGGCGGCAGATCGCCATCGTCGACCGATCTCCATGAGCACCGGGAAGCCGATGCCGCCCGAGATCACGAGCACCGCGATCACCCCGTTGATCCACCAGTTGCCGACGTAACCCGAGAGGTTGTCGGGGAGCAGGCCGAACCCGGCGTTGTTGAAGGCGCTGACGCTGTGGAACACGCTGTGCCACAGGTCGGTGGCCAACGGCCGATCGTGTGCGGCGCGGAAGCCGATGAGCAGGAGCACCGCGCCGATGGCCTCGAAGACGAACGAGAACCGGATGACCCCGACCAGCATCTTGCCGACCTCGCCGATGTGCAGGGCCGTGCGTTCTGCGTTCGCGGCGTCGCGTGCGCTCGCGCCCAGGCGGCCGCTGAGGGCCAGCACGATGACCGACGCCAGGGTCATGATGCCGAGCCCGCCGAGCTGGATGAGCGCCAGGATGATCACCTCACCCGATGCGCTCCAGTGGGAGCCGGTGTCGACGACGGTCAGCCCGGTGACGCACACGGCCGACACCGTGGTGAAGACGGCCTGCATGACCGTCGTCCTCGGTCCGTCCGCAGCGAAGGGCAGCCAGAGCAGGAACGAACCGACGACGATCGCGAGGAAGAACAGCACAGCGACGACCCTCGCCGGATTCGTCGCGATCCATCCCGAGACCACCCGCGGACCGATCGACACGAGCGGTCAAGCTAACCCACCGACGAGGACCCGTCCTGTCGTGACCCGAGGAAACGGGGCACGACGCGTTCAGGCGCCGAGCTTGCTCTCGAGTTCGTCGAGCGCCAGGCTCAGCCGCGCGGGCAGGCGATCGCCGAACTGCGCGTAGTGGGCGCGGATCTGCGGGATCGCACCCTGCCAGCCCTCGGTGTCGACCGACAGCAGCGTCGCCAGGTCGTCGGCGGACACGTCGAGTCCGGTGAGGTCGAGGTCGCCGGCGGCCGGGAGGAGACCGATGGGGGTCTCGACCGCGGTCGCGGTGCCCGCCACCCGCTCGAACACCCACTTCAGCACGCGGCTGTTCTCGCCGTAGCCGGGCCACAGGAACCGGCCGTCCTCGTCGCGGCGGAACCAGTTGACGAAGAAGATCTGGGGCAGGTTGGCCGCATCGGTGTTCTTGCCGACGGTGAGCCAGTGGGCGAAGTAGTCGCCCATGTTGTAGCCGCAGAACGGCAGCATGGCCATCGGGTCGAAGCGCAGGTTGCCGACCGCGCCCTGCTGGGCGGCCGTGGTCTCGCTGGCCATGATCGACCCCATGAACACGCCGTGCTCCCAGTCGGTCGCCTGGGTGACCAGCGGGACGGTGGTGCGGCGGCGGCCGCCGAAGAGGATGGCCGAGATCGGCACGCCGGCCGGGTCCTGCCACTCGTCGGCGATCGACGGGCACTGCGAGGCGGGCGCGGTGAAACGGGCGTTCGGGTGGGCGGCAGGGGTGTCACTCTCGGGGGTCCACTGGTTGCCGCGCCAATCGGTCGCGCGGGCCGGGGGCGTGTCGCTCATGCCCTCCCACCACACGTCGCCTTCGGGGGTGAACGCGGTGTTGGTGTAGATCGAGTTGCCCCAGAGGGTCTCCATCGCGTTGGCGTTGGTGTCGTAGCCGGTGCCCGGCGCGACGCCGAAGAAGCCGGCCTCGGGGTTGATCGCGTACAGGCGGCCGTCGGCGCCGAACTTCATCCAGCAGATGTCGTCACCGATGGTCTCGGCCTTCCAGCCCGGGATCGTCGGCACGAGCATGGCCAGGTTGGTCTTGCCGCAGGCCGAGGGGAACGCCGCGGCGATGTACTTGAACTCGCCCTGCGGGTTGGTGAGCTTGAGGATGAGCATGTGCTCGGCCAGCCAGCCGTCGTCGCGGGCCATCACCGACGCGATGCGCAGCGCGAAGCACTTCTTGCCGAGCAGCGCGTTGCCGCCGTAGCCCGACCCGAAGCTCATGATCTCGCGAGTCTCGGGGAAGTGGACGATGTACTTGTTGTCCGGGTTGCACGGCCATGCCGAGTCGGCTTGGCCCGGCTCGAGCGGTGCGCCGACGGAGTGCACGCACGGCACCCACTGGCCGTCACCGAGGACGTCGAGGGCGCCTTGGCCCATGCGGGTCATGATCCGCATGTTGACGGCCACGTAGGCCGAATCGCTGAGCTGCACGCCGATGTGGGCGATGGGCGAGCCGAGCGGGCCCATGCTGAACGGCACCACGTACATGGTGCGACCCCGCATCGCGCCGGTGTACAGCCGGGTCATCTCGGCGCGCATCTCGACCGGGTCGCGCCAGTTGTTGTTCGGGCCGGCGTCGGCGGCCTGCTCGCTGCAGATGAACGTCCGGTCCTCGACGCGTGCGACGTCGCCCGGATCGGAGTGCGCCCAGTAGCTGTTGGGGCGCTTGGCCTCGTCGAGCTTGGTGAAGATGCCTGCGTCGACGAGCTCCCCGCAGAGACGCTCGTACTCCTCGGCGCTGCCGTCGCACCAGTAGACGTTCGCGGGCTGCAGGATCGCTGCCCAGTCGTCGACCCACTGCTGGAGGCGGGCGTTGGTCGTGCTGGCACTCATCGGGGTACTCCTTACGTCGACGCGACGCTGCGGCGGTGTGCTGGGAACTGGTGGAGGGGTTGCGTGCTGCTGTTTGATGGAACTGCTGGAACTGCTGGGGATTGCGGATACGGGATCACCGTGCTGGCGCACGAGACCCGGTTGTCAAGCCCGGTTGTCAAGCCCGGTTGTCAAGCCCGGTTGTCAAGGGATCGCAGGCCCGGACATCGATGTCAATGCATCGAAGTCCACGAGCGATGAGTTCGGGAGATGGCCGATCGTT
>JBILUM010000207.1:0-5398 GCA_044370995.1 Ilumatobacteraceae bacterium
CTGGCCGTCGATGCCGTCCATCACCCCGTGCGGTCCGGCCACGCCGACCTGCCAGCCGCGTTCGCCGAGGCGGCGGGTGAGCTCGCCGACGTGCACGCGGATGCCACCCGTCGAGGGGCCGAGGAACTGGAGCGCGCTGTCGGCGGTTCGCTGACCGACGGCTGCGACGGCCGCGACGGCTGCGACGGACGGCAGCTGCGGATCGCTCGCGGACATGGTCCGACGGTGTAGCACGACGGCGGGTCCGTGGGGTCGTTCCACCGGCTCGTTCGGACGGGAAGTCCATCGATCGATTCGCACCCCATCGGTCGCGGCCGTGATCGGTGGCGAACGTACGATCGGCGTCATGAGTGGATGCGTGCTGGCGATCGATCTCGGGACGGGTGGGCCGAAGGTGGCGCTGGTGGACGAGACCGGCACGACGCTCGCGTGGTCGTCGCAGCCGGTGGCGACGGTCTTCCTCGACGACGGCGGCGCCGAACAGGACCCTGAGCAGATGTGGCGAGCCGTGGTGGCCGCGACCCGCACCACCCTCGCTGCGTGCACGCCGCTGCCATCGATCGTCGCCGTGGCCGTCACCAGCCAGTACATGAGCACGATCCCCGTCGCCGCCGACGGCCGCCCGACCGGGCCCTGCATCCTCTGGATGGACAGCAGGGGCGCGGACCACAACCTGTCGTTGCTGTCCGACGAGTCGTTCATGTTGTTCGTCGTTCGGCACGGTCTGATCCCGCTGCCGAGCGGCAGCGACAACATCGCCCACGCCCACGTGGTCGAGACGTTCCACCCGGAGGCGTACGCGGCCGCGGTCGCGCTCGTCGAGCCGATGGACTACCTGAACGCCCGACTCACCGGACGCGTGTGTGCCACACAGTCCACCGCCTTCGGCCAACTCGTCTGCGACAACCGCATCTGGGGTGCCACGGAGTACGACCCCGAGCTCGTGGCCGCCACGCGACTGCGGCCCGACAAGTTGGCCCCGCTCGTGCCGATGCACGGCGTGATCGGCGAGATCACGTCGACGGCGGCCGCCGAACTGGGGATCGCGGCAGGCGTCCCGGTCGTGCCCGGCACGATCGACTCGATCACCTCCGCGGTCGGCACCGGCGCGCTGACCGCCGATCGCGGCTCGGTCATCATCGGCACGACATCGGTGATGGTGACCCACATCGGTGAGCAGCGGGGCGATCTCGGGTCGGGTCTCCTCGCCGTGCCGAGTCCGGTGCCGGGGCGGTGGTACGTGATGGCCGAGAACGGCGTCGGCGGCCGTGCGCTCGAGTGGGCGGTCCGTCTGTTCGGCTACGGCGACGACATCGCCGCCGCGGTCGACGAGGCCGCAGCGCTCGCCCATGGTGCAGACGGCGTGGAATTCGCGCCCTGGCTCCTCGGCTCGATCGCACCCCGGCCGAACGACGACGTCCGCGCCGCCTTCACCGGTCTGCACCTCCGGCACGATCGGCGTCACCTCACCCGGGCCGTGCTCGACGGGGTGGCCCTCAACCTCGGCTGGCTCCGCCCACCGATGGAGGACTTCGTCGGCTGCACGTGGCCACACGTCGCCTTCGGCGGGGGAGGGGCCCAGAGCGACCTCTGGGCCCAACTGCTCGCGAACGCGCTCGATCGGCCCGTGCACCAACTCGACCAGCCGCGCGCGACGAACGCCCGCGGTGCCGCCTTCCTCGCGTTCGCCGAACTCGGCACCATCACCCTCGACGACGTGCCGACGTTGCTGCGCGTGCGGGCGGTGCGCGATCCCGATCCCACACAGCGCGAGCCGGTCGCCGCTGCGTTGCGGCGGCTGCAGGCCCTGCACCCCGCGCTGTCGCTGCTGCCCGACGCCTGAACCCGACCCGCTGGAGGGCCGGACCGCCGCACGGTCGTCGGGTCGGTCGTAGTGTGAGGCCATGGGCCTGTTTCCGTACGCCGACCGATATCCCGTCAACCGTGAGCTCCCCGCCACGGGACGACCGAGGGCCGAGATCCTCGCCGAGATCGAGGAGATGTCGGCGGCCGAGGACGCGGTCGCCCACGAGGGCAAGATCAGCGGCTCGATCTACTCCGGCGACGAGGCCCACTACGCGTTCTTGAACGAGGTGTTCGGCCACTACAGCCACGCCAATGTCATCCAGCGCGACATGTACCCGAGCGCCACGCGCTTCGAGGGCGAGATCATCGCGATGACCGCTGCGTTGATGCACGCTCCCGAATCGTGCGGTGTGCTCACCAGCGGTGGCACCGAGAGCCTGATGAACCCGCTGCTGGCGTACCGCGAGTGGGGCCGCGAGCGCGGCATCACCCAGCCGAACCTGGTGCTGCCCTCCACGGCGCATCCGGCGCTGCACAAGGGCGCGCACTACTTCGGCATCGAGGTGCGTGTCGCCTCGGTGACCGACCAGTTCGTCGCCGACATGGACTCGGTGCGGTCGTTGGTCGACGAGAACACCGTCGCGCTCGCCGGATCGGCCGGCAGCTACCCGCACGGCCTGATCGACCCGATCGGTGAGCTCAGCGACCTCGCGCTGGAACGCGGCATCAACCTGCACGTCGACGGCTGCCTCGGCGGGTTCATCCTCTGCTGGGGCGAGGAGCTCGGTGCCGGCGTGCCCGTGTTCGACTTCCGCCACCCGGGCGTCACGTCGATCAGCGCCGACACCCACAAGTACGGCTTCGGCCTGAAGGGCTCGAGCGTGCTGCTCTACCGCACCCCCGAACTGCGACGGAAGCAGTACTTCATCATGCCCGACTGGGAAGGTGGCAACTACACGTCACCCGGCATGAGCGGCTCCCGCTCCGGTGGCATCATCGCCGCCGCCTGGGCGGCGATGGTCACGCTCGGCCGCGAGGGCTACCTCGCCATCGCCGCCGACATCTTCCGCACCGCTGGCCGGCTGCGCGAGATCATCGGCGAGCACCCCGAACTCCGCGTGCTCGGTGACCCGAAGTTCAACGTCGCGTTCGCGGCCACGACCGCCGAGGAGCTCGGTGACGACCCGATCGACATCTTCCACGTCAACGACGCGCTCGCTGCGAAGCAGTGGCGGATGAACGGGTTGCAGCACCCGCCCGCCGTGCACTTCTGCATCACCCGCCCCAACACCCTCCCCGGCGTGATGGACCGCTTCGCAGCCGATCTCCACGAAGCCGTCGGCTACGCCCGCGAGCGCCGCGGCACCCAGCCGCGCTCGGGCGCCACCTACGGTGCGGGCGGGGCGAGCATCCCGCGCGAGAAGGTGGCGGCGGGCATCTCCGGCTGGCTCGACGCCACCCAGGCACTTCCGCCGGTCGCACCGGAGCGCGCCGCCGAGTGAAGTTGTAGGAGGATTCATGCCGCGTAGTAGCGTCCTGCGCGATGTCTGAGTTTCTTCGCGACTACCTCACCGTGGTCTGGTTCGGGGCGATCGCCCTCGTGCTGGCCGGGCTGCTGCTGGGGATCGCAGCACTGGTCCGCCCGAACAAGCCCAACGCCCAGAAGCTGATCGCCTATGAGAGCGGCGTCGATCCGGTGGGCGACGGGTGGTCACAGAGCCAGATCCGCTATTACATCTTCGCCCTGCTCTTCGTGGTGTTCGACGTGGAAGCCGTGTTCCTCTTCCCATGGGCCACCCAGCTCGAACGGTACGGCACGTTCGGTCTCGTCGAGATGGGTATCTTCGTCTTCGTCCTGCTCCTTGGCCTCGTGTACGCGTGGCGCAAGGGCGTCCTCCGCTGGGTGTAACCACATGGGTCTTGTCGACAAGGGGCGGATGCCCAAACCACTGACGTCCCTGTTCAACCTCGGGCGTTCCTACAGCCTCTGGGTGTACCAGTGGGGTCTGGCGTGCTGCGCCATCGAGATGGGCGCCGCCTTCGGCTCGCCGCGCTACGACGTGATGCGCCTCGGCGTCATCCCGCTGCCCGCCAGCCCGCGCCAGGCCGACCTGGTGGTCATCTCGGGCACGGTCACCGACAAGATGGCCCCGGCCATCAAGCGTCTCTACGAGCAGATGCCCGAGCCCAAGTACGTCATCTCGATGGGTTCGTGCGCCAACTGCGGCGGCCCGTACTGGGACAGCTACTCCGTCACCAAGGGTGTCGACCAGATCATCCCGGTCGACATCTACGTGCCCGGCTGCCCGCCGCGGCCCGAAGCCCTGCTCGAAGGTGTCGTCCTGCTGCAGCAGCGGATCAAGAACGAGGACATGGGCGCGCGCTGGCGCGGCGAGGGGACCGTGGCACTGCATCGGGACCCGATCGTGGTCGGCGGTGGTCCGATTGAGTGACACCTCGACCTCGAACACCGCCGACGAGATGCCGGCGCTGGCGAGCGACACACTGCGCGAGGGCATCGTCGACAAGCTGCGCGCCGCGCTCGGCGACCGACTGCTCGACGTCAAGCTCGCGCCGGGCACCGACCTCTGGGCGCGCGTCGCCACCGAGGCCTGGCGCGACGCCGGTCTCGCACTGCGCGACCAGGGCTTCCACTACTTCTGCTTCCTCTCGGCGATCGACTGGCTGCCCAGCCCGTACGGCCGCGGCGAGGACGATCCGTCGGAACCAGCCCCTGAGCGGTCGACCGAGATCGTGCACGGGTACACCGGCGGCGAGACCCGCTTCCAGGTGTTCGCCCGGGTCACCGACATCGAGCGCCACGTCGGCGTCACGGTGAAGGCCGACGTGCCCGACGTTGCTGATGTCGCCGCCGGCGAGTCGCCCGTCATCGACAGCTGGGTCACGAACTACGCGGGTGCGAACTGGCACGAGCGCGAGTGCCACGAGATGTTCGGCATCCGCTTCGCCGGCCACCCCGACCTGCGGAACATGTACCTGCCCACCGAGTTCGAGGGCTACCCGCTGCGCAAGGACTTCCCGTTGCTCGCCCGGCACGTGAAGCCGTGGCCGGGCATCGTCGACGTGGAGCCCCTCCCCGGCGAGGGTGACGAATCTGCCGAAGCTGCCGGAGCAGGCGAAGGAGCCTCCGAATGACCGACCTGATCGATCGTCAGAAGCTCAGCTACATCGCGGCCCAGGCCGCCGATGCTCGCTTGAACGTCGAGCTCGAGACCGAGGGCATGACCCTCAACATCGGACCCCAGCACCCCGCCACCCACGGCACCCTGCGCATCATCGTCCGCCTCGACGGCGAGCAGGTCGTGTGGGCCGACCCGTCGGCCGGCTACATGCACCGCGGCTACGAGAAGCTCACCGAGGTCCGTACCTTCCCGCAGGTCACCACGCTGATCAACCGCATCGACTGGCTCGGCAGCTTCGCCAACGAGGTGCCCTTCATCCTGGCTGCCGAGCAGCTCATGGACATCGAGGCGCCGCCGCGAGCCCAGTGGATCCGAACGATCCTGTTCGAGCTCAGCCGCATCGCCAACGTGTCGTTGTTCCTCGGTGACCTCGGCGTGCAGCTCGGCGC
>JBILUM010000087.1:0-7523 GCA_044370995.1 Ilumatobacteraceae bacterium
GGCCGTTCAGATCGGTCGGCAAGCTGCCGACCACGGGGAGGTCGAAGGCCTCGATCTCCTCCATCACGGGCGCGTAGTTGCCGCGCATGTGGAACGGGAGCCGGGCGTCGGTCGTGGTGTCGTCTTCGAGTGCCGTCATGAACCAAGCCTTGCACAAGGTCACAACCGATGAGGACGCGGAGCGGACATCCGACCCGGGCAGGCGCCTGCTGCGGACACGACGAGCGTGATGTGGGACGATTCGCCGCCATGGCCACCACCGGTTCGAACACCCGTGTCGTGCTCGCCCGTCGCCCCGAGGCGACCGCGACTCCCGACTGCTTCTCGGTCGAGACCCTGCCGCTCGAGCCGCTCGACGCCGGGCAGATCCGCGTCGCTGTCGAATACGTCTCCGTCGACGCCGGCACCCGCACGATGCTGCGCGGCGAGGGGTTCCACGCCCAGGTCGCGCTCGGTGGGGTCATCCACGCCACGGGCGTCGGCCGGGTCATCGAGACCACCGACCCGGCGTGGCCTGTCGGTCAAGCCGTTCGCGGTCGCCTGGGCGCACAGACCATCGCCACGGTCAAGACGTCGGGGCTCGCCCGTGTCGACGACTCGGTCGGCTCGCTGAGCCTCCACCTCGGGCCGTTGGCCGGCTCGACGGGCGTGACCGCATGGGTCGGCGTGCGACACATCGGCAAGGTCGTCGCCGGCGACACCTTCGTCGTGTCGGGCGCCGCCGGCGCCGTCGGCTCGATGGCAGGCCAGATCGCCAAGCTCGACGGCGCCCGGGTGATCGGCATCGCCGGCGGACCGGCGAAGTGCACACATCTCGTCGAGCACCTCGGGTTCGACGCAGCGATCGACTACAAGAACGACGACGTCCGTGCCCGGCTGCGTGAGATGTGCCCCGACGGAGTCACCGTGTTCTTCGACAACGTGGGCGTGCCGATCCTCGACGACGTGCTCGACAACCTCGCCATGGGAGGTCGGGTCGTCATCTGCGGCGCAGTGTCCCAGTACGACCACATGGACCGAGTCGAAGGCCCGTCGCTCTACCTGCGTCTCGCGGAGCGTCAGGCGACGATGGCAGGATTCGCCTACTTCCACACCCCGGAGCTGATCGAACCGGCGACCGCCGACCTGACCGCATGGGTCCGCGACGGCGTGGTGTCGCTCCCGGAGACCGTGCTCGAGGGCATCGAGCGCTACCCGGAGGCCCTGCAGTTCATGTTCGAGGGCGGCAACCTCGGCAAGCTCCTGGTGAAGGCGAGCTGACCGGACGCATGCAGCGCCTCCGGCATCAGGCGATGGTGACCAGGGCGTGGTTCGCGTGGTTCATCGACAGCGGGCCGGCATCGGTGGCGACCACGATGTCCTCGAGGCGCATGCCCCACGTGCCGGCGACGTAGATGCCCGGCTCGACGCTGAACGCGTGGCCCGCCTCGATCGGCTGGTCGTTGCCCTCGACCATGTACGGATCCTCATGGGCCTCCATGCCGATGCCGTGGCCGGTGCGGTGGATGAAGTACTCGCCGTACCCGGCATCCGCGATCACCTTGCGGGCGGCGCGGTCGACGTCCTGACACGCTGCGCCGACGACGCCGGCGCGAACCCCGGCGGCCTGCGCCTCGTGCAGCACCGCATAGGCCTCGGCCACCTCGGCGGTGGGCTCGCCGGTGAACACGCAGCGCGTGATGTCGCTGCAGTAGCCGGCCATCGTGCCGCCGAAATCGGTGAGCACGATCTCACCCTCGCGGATCACGCGGTCGCCCGCATGGTGGTGCGGCGACGCCGCGTTCTCACCGGCGGCGACGATCGCGAAGTTGACGACGTCGTGGCCCTCGGCGATGAGGCGGGCCGAGATGTCGGCCGACACCTGTGCCTCCGTCCGGCCGACGAGGGGGATCTCGCCGGCGTGGAGCTGGGCGGCGACACGGTCGGCTGCGGCGCCCGCGGCCTGCAGGGCGGCGATCTCGGCCGCGTCCTTGCGGGTGCGGAGGGCGTTCATCACCTCGACGCTGCGCACGTAACGCGTGCCGCTCGTGGGCCAGTGGCCCAACAGGTCGACGAGGAACCGCGCCCACATCGTGTCGCCGACCGCAGCGACCGCGGGCGTGCCGGCCAGCTCGGCGACGATCCCCACCGGGTCGTCGGTCTCGTTCCACGGCAGCAACGAGAACACGCCCGGCTGTTCGGCGACGCGCGGCGCCTCGAGGCGCGGGATCACCAAGGTCGCCTCGCCGTCGCGGGGGACGACCAGCATGGTGAGCCGCTCGAGCGGCATCGCCTCGTACCCGCTGAGGTACGGCAGGTCGCTGCCGACCGAGAGCAGCAGGACGTCGACCCCGCGCTCGGCCATGACGGCACGGGCCCGGCCGATGCGGTCGAGGAAGGTGGCGGTGCTGGCGAGGGCGCTGCTCATGTCCCCATTCTGCCCCGACTGCGTACCCGCCCCACCGGCGTTGCGCAGTGACGACCGCATGGACCCACCCTTTGCCGAGACCTCGATCCCTCCTGGCGATCTCGATGATCGAGCGCTCCGGCGCCTCCCGAGCGCCGGTCAGGGCAGCACGGAGCGCTCCCGAGCGGCTGCTCTCGGTCCATCAGTCGTCGTCGGCCCCGCACCCGGCGCCGGCAGAGGGGTCAGGCGTCCCGGGTGGTGCGGCCGTCGATGAAGGGGTGTGGCGCCATGTGCTGGGACGGATCGCCGGTGCCGGGTCGGCCGAGCAGGTAGCCCTGCGCGACGTCGCATCCCACCTCGCGGAGCTGCTCGAGCGCTGCCGGCTCTTCGATCCCCTCGGCGATGACCGTCATCCCGAGGGAGTGGCCGAGCTGCACGAGCGAGCGCAGCACGTCACGATCGGCCCCGCTCTGCACGGTCACGAAGCTCCGGTCGATCTTCATGTAGTCGAACGGGAAGCTGCGCAGCAGGGCGAGCGAGGCGAAGCCGGTGCCGAAGTCGTCGAGTGCGATCCGCACGCCCATGTGCTGCAGCTCGCGCAGCGTCGCCTGGCCGGGGCCCGACTCGGCGAGCTTGGCCGATTCGGTCAGCTCGAGGATCAGACCCGAGGGGTCGAGTCCGCTGTCGTTCAGCGCGGTGGCGACCTCGAGGATCACCTCGTCGCGCTCGAGTTGCACGGAGGAGATGTTCACCGTCACGGCGGCGCTCATCTCGCCGGCGGCCCGGCGACGCGACGCGAGGCGACATGCCTCATGGATCGTGAACCTGGTGATCTCGCCGACCAGTCCGATCTCCTCGGCGGTGGCGACGAACTCACCGGGGCCGATGACCGGCGCACCGGGCGAGTCCCACCGCAGCAGGGCCTCGTGGGCGATCACCTCGCCGGACGACAGCGACCACAGCGGCTGGAACTCGAGGCGCAGCGCACCCGATCGCACCACGTGACGCACGAAGGAGTGGGCGTCGAGCCGACGAGTGAGCTCGTTGGCCACCCGGTCCTCGAAGGTCACGGTGCGGTTGCGGCCCTCGAGCTTGGCGTAGTTCATGGCTGCGCTGGCGTCGCGGAGCAGATCCCCCGCCGACAGCACGTGATCGCCCCAGCGGGCGATCCCGATGCTCGCCGAGACGTTGATCCCCACGCCCTTGTGCTCGACGGGAACCGCGATCGCCTCCAGCAGGCGCCGGGCCAGCGCTTCCGCCGCGTCGGGCACTGCGTTCGGGATGACGACCACGAACTCGTCGCTCGCCAGGCGGGCGACGGCGTCGTCGCCGCGGGCCCCGAGGTGGATGCGATCGGCGATCGTGACGAGCACCCGGTCGCCGGCCTCGTGACCGTAGGCGTCGTTGACGTCCTTGAAGTGGTCGAGGTCGATGAACATCACCACGCTCGACACCGACCCGCTCGCGTTGGCCGTGGCCAGCCCGTCGATCAGATCGGTCACCGCACGGCGGTTCAACACTCCGGTCAGCGGATCGTGGGTCGCGAGGAAGTGCAGGTTCCGGTTCGCCATGTCGAGATCGTCGAGCACGTCGGCGTGATCGTCGACGAGCTGGCGCAGGCGGAGCTGCGCCATCGCCTGACGGGCGAGGATCTGCAGCATCTTCTCCTGCCACGGCTCGATGGTGCGGGCGACGGTGTCGGCGACACAGATGGTGCCCACGGCGTAGCCGTCGGCACTGATGAGGGGCGCACCGGCGTAGAAGCGGAATCCCTCGTCGGTCACGAGCGGGCTGTCGAAGAAGCGGGCGTCGGTCGTGGCGTCACGAACCACCATCACCGATTCGCTCATGATCGCGTGGGCGCAGAACGAGGCGTCCCGCGAGGTCTGGGCGAACGGCATGTTGCGGTGCGACTTGAAACACTGACGGTGCGAGTCGACCAGCGACAACGCGGCCATCGGGGCGCCGCACAGGTCGGCGGCGAGCCCGACGATCTCGTCCAGCCGGTCGTCGGCCGGCGTGTCGAGCACGTCCAGCTCGAGCAACGCATCGAGCCGCTCGTGTTCGTTCGTGGGAATCGGTGCCCGCATGACCATTTCTATCGGACACCAAACCCCGCGCTTGAGGGGTATTCCCGTCCGTCCTGCTCGCTCGCGGACAACGAGGACCCGGCACGGCTGACCAGGGAGTCGTCACGCACCGCGCGAGGCGGGTGCGGACAGGTCGA
Organism: Ilumatobacteraceae bacterium; assembly: GCA_044370995.1. Lineage (GTDB taxonomy): Bacteria > Actinomycetota > Acidimicrobiia > Acidimicrobiales > Ilumatobacteraceae > VFMC01. The sequence goes on from JBILUM010000087.1 coordinate 4,614, forward strand.
CGGCGATCAGCGCAGCGAGACCGGCGTCGCCACGGGCGTCGCGGTCCCGACGAGCACGCCGACCGGATCAGCGGCCGGGTGAGCGACCTGATCGGCCGCCTGCTTCGCGTGATAGCTCGACCGGGTGAGCGGGCTGGCCTCGACATGGCCGATGCCCAGACGTTCGCCGATCACCTTCCACCGCTCGAACTCCTCGGGGAGCACCCAACGGCTCACCGGCAGGTGGTGCGACGTGGGCCGCAGGTACTGGCCGATCGTGACGATGTCGACGCCGATGCCTGCGAGGTCGGCGAGGCAGCCGTCGATCTCGTCGGACGTCTCCCCCATCCCGACCACGAGCCCCGACTTGGTGGTGAGTCCGGCCGCTTTCGACCGCGAGAGCACCCCGAGGCTGCGCGCGTACCCGGCCGACGGCCGGACCGCCCGCTGCAGCCGCGCCACGCTCTCGATGTTGTGGTTCATCACGTCGGGGCGGGCGGCGAACAGCAGCTCGAGCGACGCCGGGTCGCCCTTCGCGTCGCTGACGAGCGTCTCGACGCGGGCCGACGGGCGGACGGCGCGGATCGCAGCGATGCACGCGGCGACGTGGGCCATGCCGCCGTCGACGAGGTCGTCGCGGGCGACCATCGTCAGCACCACGTGATCGAGGCGCATCCGCTCGACCGCTGCCGCCACCCGCTGCGGCTCGTCGGCCTCGGGTGCGAGCGGCTTGCTGGTGTCGACCAGGCAGAACCCGCAGGCCCGGGTACAGCGCTCACCGAGGACCATGAACGTCGCCGTGCCGTCGGACCAGCAGTCGCTCAGGTTGGGGCAGCCGGCCTCCTCGCACACCGTGACCAGGCCGAAGTCGCGCACCGTCTTCTTCAGCGACAGCACCTCGGGCCCGTGCACCACCTTCGGCCGCAGCCAGTCGGGCTTGCGGGTCGCGATGGTGAGGCCCTCGGAGACGCCGGCCTGGCCGAGCCTGGCCATCATCCGACCGGTGTCCTTCTCCGGCGCCGTGCCGGCGATGCCGTGGTCGGCGGCCGTGCGCACCGCTGTGCCCGGGCCCTCGCCGCGGGAGAACGCGCTGAGGTCGTCGGGACGGTGCTTCCAGGCCACGTCCTGGCGTTCGAGCACACCTCCGCCCCAGACGTCGGCGGCGTGGCGAGTCAGCACGTCGACCACCTCGCGCATCGTGATCTCTCGACCGGTCCCGTCCCGCATGCCGGCGAACTCCTCGGCCATCGAGGTGACCGGCTTGTCGGCGATGCCGCACGGCACGATGTGCTCGCGCATGTACGTGAGGTCGGTGGTGACGTTCAACGCGAAGCCGTGCATCGTGCGACCCCGCGAGAGGCGCACCCCGATCGCGCAGATCTTGCGCGGGTTCGGCCCGTCGGCGTCGATCCACACGCCGGGGTACTCGGCCAGCACCCCTGCCGTGGTGAGCCCCAACTCGTGGAGGGTGCGCACGACCACCTGTTGCACCGCGGCGACGTGGTCGCTCGCGCCGAGGGAGTTGGCCACCGACACGATCGGGTAGCCGACCAGTTGGCCCGGGCCGTGGTAGGTGACGTCGCCGCCACGCTTCACCGACACGAGCTCGGCACCCACCGATGCGGGCTCGACCTTGAGGTTCACCGACAGGTCGGTGCGCGGCCCGTAGGTGAACACGTGCGGGTGCTCGAGCAGCAGCAGGTGCTGCTCACGACCGTGCGTGAACAGGCTCTGCTGGAGCGCGAGCGCTTCGCGGTACGGCACCGTGCCGAGCCACCGGGCGCGCAGCGCGCCCGGGGCCGACCGGTCAGGGGTCAGGCGATCAGAGCTCGCTGGTCCAGTCACGCGTCTCGAGGATCTGCTTGACCTTCACGAGGAAGCCGGCGGCGTAGGCGCCGTCGAAGGCACGGTGGTCCCAGCTCATCGCGAGGTTGCCGACCGGGTGGATGACGATCGCCTCGTCGCCGGTCGGGAGCGTGACGACGACGGGCTTGCGGACGATCGCGTCGGTGCTCATGATCGCGACCTGCGGCTGGTTGATGATCGCCATCGTGAGCACGCTGCCGGCCGAGCCGTTGTTGGAGATGGTGAACGTACCGCCCTGGATCTCGTCGGGGCTGAGCTTGCGGGCACGGGCCCGGTTCCCGAGATCGCTGATCTCGCGGGCGATGGCCCGCAGCCGCTTGGTCTCGGCCGAGCGCACCACCGGGACCAGCAGGCCCTGGTAGTCGAGGTCGACCGCGATGCCGATGTCGATGAAGTTGTGCACGACGAGTTCGTTGTCGCTGACGCTCGCGTTGAGGTGCGGGAACTCGGCGAGGGCATCGACGATGGCCCGGGTGATGAACGGCAGGTAGGTGAGGCTGAAACCCTCGGTCTGCTTCCAGCTGGCCTTCACCGCGGAGCGGGCAGCATCGACGTTGGCGTAGTCGACCTCCACCACGCTGAACGCGTGCGGCGTGACGGCCTTGCTCATCACCATGTGGGCGCCGGTGAGCTTGCGGATCTTGCTGAGCTTCACCGACGAGTCGCGGTCACCGCTGACGACCACGGGCGCAGCCGCGGCCGGAACGGCCTTCGCTGCGGGGGCAGGTGCGGGAGCAGGCGCCGGGGCCGGGGCGGGTGCGGGAGCAGCCTCGGGGGCCGGGGCGGGAGCCGGGGCGGGAGCAGGCGACGGGGCTGCGGCCGCGGGAGCCGCGCCCGTCGAGCCGACGCGGTCGATGTGATCGAGCACATCGTCGCGGGTGATCCGACCGCCGGGACCGGTGCCGGTGATGTCGTCGGGGTTCAGGCCGTGCTCGGCGACGAGGCGGCGCACCACCGGCGAGAGCAGACGGTTGTCACCGGCGGCCGCCGGTGCCGCTGCGGCGGCAGGGGCCGGAGCCGGCGCAGGGGCCGGAGCGGGCGCGGGTGCCGGCTCGGGATCGGGAG
>JBILUM010000088.1:0-7454 GCA_044370995.1 Ilumatobacteraceae bacterium
GCCAACGAGCACAACGTCGTGTTCTGCGCGACGAAGTGGGCCGGCATGAGCGAGGACGACGTCGGCAACGCCGTCGCGACCCTCACCGAGTTCTCGAACTTCCCGACGATGGCCGACCGGCTGCAGCAGGGCGTGCTGAACCAGATCTTCCTCGGCCGCCTGATGATCCACGACGACGGCCTCGTGAGCGATGCCGCATTCGCGTTCGACGACGGCTCGCCCCTCATCGACACGGCTCATCTCGACTACGACGGCAACAGTCAGGGCGGGATCATGGGCCTGATGCTCACCGCGGTGTCGCCTGACATCGAGCGCTCGGTGCTCGGCGTGATGGGCATGAACTACAGCGTGCTGCTCGAACGCTCCGTCGACTTCGAGACGTACGAGGCGATCATGGAGCCCGCCTACCCGAACGACCTCGACCGCGTGCTCGTGATCGCGCTGGCCCAGATGCTGTGGGATCGGGGCGAGGGTGCCGGCTACGTGCAGCACGTCACCGACGACCCGTACCCCGGCACCGAGGCCAAGGACGTGTTGCTCCACGTCGCCTTCGGCGACTGGCAGGTCAGCGAACTCACGGCGATGATCGCGGCCCGCACGATGGGCGTCCCGATCCACCGCCCGGTCACCGCCGAGGGACGCAGCGCCGAGGTGCAACCCGGTTTCGACCTCGACTCGATCGAGTACCCGAGCGACGGGTCCGGCCTGGTGATCTGGGACTCGGGCAGCGACCCGATTCCGTTCGCGAACGTGCCACCGAGTACCAGCCGCGACTCCCACGAGGATCCGCGCGCCGACGCCGACGTGCGGGTGCAGAAGGCTGCCTTCCTGTTCGACGACACGCTCGTCGACGTGTGCGACGGCGACGCCTGCACCGCTGACGCCCGAGACTGACCGCTCACGGCCCGCGGGCGAGACCGCCGGTCAGAGCGGGATGTCGAGCAGCGACTGGGCGATGGTCATGTAGACGAGGTTCGCGCCCGGCTTGTAGACGTGCACGCCGTCCCAGCGGTATCCGAGGTCGGTGGCGATCGCCTCGTCGGTGCACCACTGCACCGGCCCGGGCACGAACGAGACCGTCTCGGACTGCTCGGCCGCGACCTGTCGCAGCAGCTCGTTGAGGTGCGCCACGCGACCGTCGTCACCGCGTTCCGGCAGGGCCGGCACGCCCGCACCCTTCGCATCGGCCGGGCGCATGCAGGCCACCTCCAACAGGGCCACGTGCACCCCGTTGGCCACCAGCGCGTCGATGCCCTGCTGCAGCCCGGCGAGGAACCGGGCATCGCCCTCGGCGCTGGCGAACGGGATGCGCCGGCCATCGACGTCGACGTCGAACACGTCCCACGCGCCGATCACCACGAGCGCGAGGTTCGACTGCGAGTCGACCGCAGCCTCGACCCACCGATCCGACCAGCCCTCGCAGTTCAGGAACGACCGCGAGAAGCTGCTCCGCTGCGACCGCACGTCGCCCGTGTCGTAGACGCTGCACCCGTCAACCGAGCCGTCCTCGATCGTGAACGTCGATCCGATTCCATCGGGCAGGTTGATCGCCAGCGAGTGAGCCATCGAGTCGCCCACCACCACGATGCGGCGGGGCAGCACGGGCGCGGTGACCGGCGGGGCCGGCACCGTGGTCGTCACGATCTCAGTGGCGAGGGCACCGGCGGTCGTGGCCAACGTGGACTCGCTCGCCGCCGCGCTCGATTCGGTCGCACCGGCCACGCCGGTGACGGCGGTGACTGCGGTCGGCGCCGACGCCACCGTCTCCGCCAACGCGGCATCAGCTACAGCGACATCGCCCGCGGCCGGCAACACGAACACCGCCTCGGCCCCACCCGCCGCCGGGTCGACGTGTTCGACACGCGAGAAGAACACGGTGAGCGGCGCGAGCAGCGCGATCACCGTGATCGCACCGGAGGTGGTGATGACGTGCCAGTGCCCCGACGGGCCGATGCTGCGAACGGCGAACCAACGGCCCAACGCGCCGCGCCGGATGGGCGTCTCCACGAACCGGTACGACAGCTCCGACAACACGACCGTGATGCCCATCGCCACGCCGAAGCGCGACCACGAGCCGGTGTAGGCCTCGCATGCCACCGACACCGGCCAGCTCCACAGGTAGAGGCCGTACGAGCGCTTGCCGACCTCGGCGACCGGGCGGAATGCGAACACCGGTCGGGCGAGCCGCGACGCCGGGTGCACCACCACGAGCACCAGAGCGAGCGAGGCGAGGGTGACCGTCGCCAACTGCCACCGGTAGATCGAACGGTCGGTGAGCAGCGAGTCGACGAACTGCCACCCGAGCACGCCGACCGCCGCGACGGCGATCACGTCGAGCAGCCACCACGCACGGGTGTCGCGGGCCCGGCGATTGCGCCACGGGCGCCAGACGAACGCTGCGCCAGCACCGAGCAGCAGCCCGCTGGAACGGGTGAGCGTCGACAGGTAGAGGAAGTTCACCCGGTCGTCGGTGAGCTGCGGATCGCGCGCCATCCACCACGTGAGCACCATCACCCCGACCGCAAGCGTGAGCAGGAGGCCGGCGCGCACCCGCGCCCGGGTGAACACGGTCGTGAGGCCGAGGAACAGCAGCGGCCACACGAGGTACCACTGCTCCTCCACCGCGAGGCTCCACAGGTGCCGCAGCGGCGACAGGTTGCCGAAGTACTGCGCGCCGCCGACGATCTGACCCCAGTTCGCGGCGTAGAAGATCGCCCACGGGAAGTCGCGTCGGAGATCGGACTGCATCTGCGCGTCGCCCCACAGGGTGGCGTACACCCCGGTGGCCACGAGCACGAGCACGAGCGCCGGCAGCAGCCGACGGGCGCGCCGCAGCCAGAACTGACCGAGCGACACCCCGCCGGTCTTCTCCCGTTCGTCGAGCAGCAGCGAGGTGATGAGGAAGCCCGACACCACGAAGAACACCTCGACGCCGAAGAAGCCGCCGTGCATCCACGAGAAGCCACCGTGGTAGAGCAGCACGGCGATCACCGACACCGCCCGGACGCCATCGAGGCTGGGCTGGTAGCCCATCGGTCGATGCGCGGGCGACCCGAGGTGGCGGCCACTCGGATGGGCGAGGGCCACCGTGGGAGCGGTGGGATCGGTCGTCGGCGTCACGGGGCGTCCATTGTCGCAGCCGATCGCCCGTCCGACACCGTCACACGTCTCACGCGGCCCGGTCGGTGATCGTTGCCATCGTCTCTGACCAGGACCGATCACCCGTGGGCCACGCCATTCGTCCACCGCCTCGACCCACTCGTAGCATCCGCCCGGTGACCGATGACGCCCCGACGGACGACCGCTTCCACACCCCCGAACACCTCGATCGGCGAGCTCGTGCCGGTCGGGCCGTGCGCGACGTGGGCCACGCGCTGATCGGCCATCACGCCGAGGACATATTGGTCGACGAGGTGGCCGACACCCTCGACGCGCTCACGGCCCGGCTCACGGCGGGTCCCGTGCGCAGCCGCCAGCCGAACTCGTTCCAGCGCGGCGACGACTGGGGCGCTGAGCCCGACCAGACCGAGTTCACCGGGTTCGACGACCGACCGGTGAGCGGGCGGTCCAGTCCATGGGGCCTCGACCCGGTGATCCGCCGCGTCGGCGACGAGATCGAGGCGACGGTCACGCTGCGGTCAGCGCACGAGGGGGCGCCCGGACGCAGCCACGGTGGTGTGGTGTCGGCGTTGTTCGACGACGTCTACGGCTTCGTGCTCGCGATCACCCGCACGCCGGGCTTCACCGGCGAACTGAGCATCCGCTACGTGGGCGGCACGCCGTTGCACGTGCCGCTGGTGTGCCGGGTGCGGCTCGCCTCCCGCGAGGGCCGCAAGCTGTTCATGACCGGCGAGCTGATCACTCCCGACGGCGAGGTGTGCGTCCGCTCGAAGGCCACCTTCATCGCGATCGACACCACGAGAACCCCCGGCTGGGGCGACGGCGTCTGAGTTCCGTGAGCCGCACCCGCAACATCTGCGGGTCGCGCTCACCGATGACGTGACTCGGTGAGCCGCACCCGCAACATCTGCGGGTCTGGCTCACGGAGCTATCGGCGGAGGGTGGTGCCGGCCTTGGTGGTCTCGACGGTCCAGCCGTCGGCCTGCAGTTCGGCACGGAGTGCGTCGGCGGCGGCGAAGTCCTTCGCGGCGCGTGCGGCATCGAGCGCGGCGGCCTTTGCCGCGGCCTCGGCGGGCACGTCGCCACCGGTGTTGAGCACCAGACCGAACGCCGTGCACATCTGATGCACCGCGGCCACGAGCGACCCGGCCTCCGCACCGCCGGCGTCGAGCGCGGCGTTCGCACGGCGCACCGTGTCGAACATGATCGCGGTCGCGCCGGGCGTGTCGAGGTCGTCGTCCATGCGCTCGCGGAAGCGGCCCAGCACGTCGGCGTCGGCCTCCGCCGCTGCGACCGACGACGTGCGCGCCGCGAACGCATCGAGCCCGGCGAGCGCCTTCACCGACGCGTCGATGTTCTCCTGGCCGACCGCGACCGGCCCGCGGTAGTGCGACTGCAGCAGCAGCATGCGGTACGCGCGCGGGTCGTAGTGCTCCATGAGGTCGAGCAGGTTGGCCACGTTGCCGAGGCTCTTCGACATCTTCTCGCCCTCACCGTCGACCACGAACCCGTGATGCATCCAGTGGTTGGCGAACGCGCGGCCGAGTGCGACCGCCTGAGCGCGCTCGTTCTCGTGGTGGGGGAACTTGAGGTCCTGCCCACCGCAGTGGAGATCGAAGCCCTCTCCCAACAGATCGAGGCTCATCACCACGCACTCGCTGTGCCAACCCGGCCGGCCCTCGCCCCACGGCGACGGCCACGACGGCTCGCCCGGCTTGGAGAACTTCCACAGCACGAAGTCGGCGGGGTGACGCTTGTTGTCGGCGCCGAACACGTCGCGGTCGCCGCCGCCGGCGAGCATGTCGTCGAGGCTCTGGTGCACGAGCAGGCCGTAGTCGGGCACCTTCTCGACGCTGAGGTACACCCCGTCGTCGGTGAGGTACGCGGTGCCGTTGTCGATCAGCTGGCCGATCATCTCCACCATCTCCACCACGTACTCGGTGGCATGCGGGACGTCGGTCGGGCGGGCGACGTTGATCTTGCCCATCGCCTCGAACCACACCGCCTCGCACTTGTGGGTGATCTCCTGCCACGGCCGCTGCTCGCGGTTGGCGCGGTTGATGATGCTGTCGTCGATGTCGGTGATGTTGCTGACGAGCCGCACGCGCAGCCCCGTCCACTCGAGGTAGCGGCGCAGCACGTCGTACACGAGGGTCGCCCGACCGTGACCGAGGTGAGGCGGGCCGTACACGGTGGGTCCACACAGGTACATGCTCACCGTGCCGGGTTCGCGGAGCGCGAGCTCGCGAACTTCCCGTGAGGCGGTGTCGTACAGGCGCAGCATGGGCGGAGATCCTACGAGGAATCGTCATCCGCTCCCCGGTGGGTTCCGTAGACATGACGAGCCGCTCACATCGAGAGCGGATCCCATGCCACATGGAACTCGCACCGGCCGATCGCCGGAAACCTCGAAGGAGACCATCATGTACAAGCGCGCCCTCGCGGCAGTCGGCATCGCCGTCGCCGCCTCCACCATTGCATCCATCGCAGCCGTCGGCCCGGTTTCGGCCGCCGACTCGAAGACCCTCACCATCGCCGACGTCCTGCTCTCCGACGACGCCGGCAGCGGTCAGGCCAACGTCCTCGACAAGAACTGGCGGGACTACGACCTGCTGACCGCAGCAGTGCTGGCCGTCGGTGCCACCGACCTCGTGCCCGCTGCCGCCAACAAGAACGCTGCGCTCACGGTGCTGGCTCCGAACGACCAGGCGTTCCGTCTGCTCGCCCAGAACGTGGCGAAGAAGAGCTTCCGCACCGAGCAGCAGGTGCTCGACGCGCTGCTGGCCGTCGAGGCGTCGTCGCCCGGCATCATCAAGACGATCCTCACCTACCACATCATTCCGGCCAAGCTCGATCCCGCCACCGTCCTCGCCAGCGACAACGCCCAGATCACCACCCTCGGCGGCGGCACCTTCGCGGTCGACGTGATCAGCAAGCGCGCTGCGTTCGTGCAGTTCGTCGACGGCGACCCGAACGCCCGCAACGCCTACCTGAACAAGATCAACGTCGGTGGCGGCGAGTTGGCCAACGGCTACATCCACGGCGTCGACCGGGTGCTGCGTCCGATCGATCTCTGATCGATCTCTGATCGATCTCTGATCGATCTCTGATCGGCCTCTGATCGGCCAGGCGGCGGTCGGATCCCCTCCCTCCCGGCCGCCGTCGACCCATCCAACCGGCCCGGTTCGGTCTGCTGAGCAGACCGGACCGGGCCGGTTCGCGTCCCCCGACCTGCCGAAACACCCCCGGCTGATCGACGCCCCGCCGGTAGCCTTTGGCCGCTATGAACAGTGCAGCCGGCATCCCCGACAAGCCCTCCCTCGACGGCATCGAGTCGTCGCTGGTAGCGCAGTGGGAGACCGAGGGCGTCTACCGCTTCGACCGCTCCGCCACCCGCGACCAGGTGTTCGCGATCGACACGCCGCCGCCCACCGTCAGCGGCTCGCTGCACATCGGCCACGTGTTCAGCTACACCCACACCGACACCGTCGCCCGCTTCCAGCGCATGCGCGGCAAGGCCGTCTTCTACCCGATCGGGTGGGACGACAACGGCCTCGCCACCGAGCGCCGCGTGCAGAACTTCACCGGCGTTCGCTGCGACCCGTCGCTCCCCTACGACGACGCTTTCGGCGCCCCGTTCCACGGCGTCGTCCCGAAGGACCATCGCGCCACCCCGGTGAGCCGCCCCAACTTCGTCGAGCTGTGCCGCGAGATCACCCATCTCGACGAGCAGGCCTTCGAAGAGCTGTTCCGCCGTCTCGGCCTGTCGGTCGACTGGACGCTGCTCTACACCACCATCGGCGACCGCGCCCGCCGCGTGAGCCAGCGGGCGTTCCTGCGCAACCTCGCCCGCGGCGAGGCCTACCAGCAGGACGCGCCCACGCTCTACGACATCGACGAGCGCACCGCCGTCGCACAGGCCGAGATGGAGGACCGCGACGTCCCCGGTGCCTACCACCAGCTCGCGTTCCACCGCGTCGACATCAGCGACGGCGGCCCCGCCGATCTCGTCATCGACACCACCCGCCCCGAGCTCCTCGCCAGCTGCGTCGCGATGGTCGCCCATCCCGACGACCCGCGCTTCCAGCCGCTGTTCGGCACCACGGTGCGCACGCCGCTGTTCGGCGTCGAGGTGCCCGTGCTCGCCCATCACCTCGCCGATCCCGAAAAGGGCACGGGCATCGCGATGATCTGCACCTTCGGCGACGTCACCGACGTCACCTGGTGGCGTGAACTCAACCTGCCGTCGCGTGCGCTCATCGGCTTCGACGGCCGCTTCGCCACCGAGGCGCCCGAGTGGATCACCGCCGACGCCGGCCGCGAGGCCTACGCCC
>JBILUM010000089.1:0-7365 GCA_044370995.1 Ilumatobacteraceae bacterium
GTTCTCGACGAACGGCGTGTCGTCGGGGACGTACCCGCGGGTGAGCGGCTCGCCGGTGATGTGGATGTGGGTGTTCACCATCCCGGGCGTGAGCACGAACCGGTCGCCGCCGAGCACGCGGTCGGCAGTGTAGCGCTGGTGGATCTCGCTCGCCTTGCCGACGGCGACGATGGTCGAGCCACGCACCGCGACCGCACCCTGGCGGATGATGTCGCGGTCGGCGTTCATCGTGACGACTTGCCAGGCGTCGACGATGAGGTCGACGTGTTCGGGTGCGTGCTCGCTCATGCGCTGTCTCCTCCTGAGGGGGGTGTGGGGCGTGCGGGCGGCCGGTCGGCCACGTAGACGAAGTTGAAGCCGATCGGCTCGATCATGCGGATGCCGGCGAAGCCCGTGTCGCGCAGCCAGCCGGTGACCTGGGCGTTGGTGAGCATCCCGCCCCGGGCGGTGTTGGCGAGCATGGTGAGGCCCATCTGCACCCCGAACGGGTTGAACTTGCGGTCGTTGTCGGCGAAGTAGTCGGCGATCAGCACCGTGCCACCCGGCGCGAGTGCGGCGAACGCCCGGGCGAGCAGCGACCGGGAGCGCTCGTCGCCCTCGGTGCGGCAGATGTGGCCGAGCACCACCACGTCGTAGGCGTCGGTCTCGATCTCGATGTCGTGGAAGTCGCCCTCGCGGAACTCCACCCGATCGGCGAGGTTCCGTTCGGCCACCGTGTGCACGCCGAGGTCGATCACACCCGGCAGGTCGTTCACGACGGCGGTGCTGCCGGGCGACTGCTCGAGGATCGCGATGGCCCAGGGTGCGCGTCCGGCGCCGAGATCGAGCACGCGCAGGCCGGGGCGGCGGGCCCACCCGAGCCGCAGCCCGAGGCGGGTCGCGGCGCGCAGCTGGGTGGGGAAGGTGGCCTGCACGAGCGGCCCGTAGAAGGCCTCGGGGATGTCGTCGATCGGCTGGGTGACCACGCCGGTGCGGATCGTGTCGGCGAGGTGCTCCCAGTTCGCGAGCGGACCCGGAGCCACGCGCACGAGCGCGGCCATCGACGCCGGACCGTTCGCGCACAGGTAGCGCTCGGCCGTCTCGGTGAGCTCGTAGACCTCGTCGACCTGGTCGAGGAACCCGAACGACACCATCGCGTCGCACAAGTGCTGCAGATGCACGGCCGACACCGACAGGTCGTCGGCGAGTGGGCCCACCGGCGACGGTCCGAGCCGTTCGATCGCGTCGAACAGACCGAGCTCGATCGCGGCCACCAGCATCCAGTACGAACCGACGCCCTGGATGACAGCCCACACCGGACCGGACGGCGGCGGCTTGTAGTCGCGCCACGGTCGGCCCCGGTGGGCCATCGTGTGGCTCTTCTTCAGTTCCGGGTACGGCGAGTCGGTCGCCATCAGTGCATCACGGCTCGAGCAGGATCTTGCCGAAGAAGTCGGACCGTTCCATCTTCTGCTGCGCCACGGCGCCGTCGGCCAGCGCGAACACGCTGTCGACCGGGGCCTGGAAGTCGCCCCCGCAGTACACGCCCCAGGCCTCGCCGAACTCCTCGTACCGGTACGGGTCGGAGCCGAGGATCTGGATGCCCATGTGGAACATGAACCCGAGCGACGGGATGGTGGCCGTGTCGCCGGTGGTGTTGCCGCAGTTCACCAGCCGGCCGCGAACGCCGAGGGCGAACATCGACTGCGCCCACAGTGCCGGACCCACGTGGTCGAACACCATGTCGACGCCCGCACCGGCGGTGTGCTCGCGGGCGAAGCCGGCGACGTCGGTCGTGCGGTTGTTGCAGGCGGCGTCGGCGCCGAGCGCCAACGCCTTCTCGCACTTGTCGTCGGTGCCCGCCGTGGCGAGCACGCGGGCACCTGCGTGCTTGGCGAGCTGGATGGCCGCCATCGACACGCCGCTGCCGGCCGCGTGCACCATCATCGTCTCGCCGGCGACGAGCCGACCCACGGGGAACAGCGCATGCCATGCGGTGAGCCAGGCCGTCGGGAAGCAGGCCGCCTGGTGCCACGACATCGAGTCGGGGATGCGGTGCACGTGCGAGGCGGGGACGAGGCAACGCTCGGCGTACCCGCCGGCGACGGTGCCGCCGATGATGCCGAGGTCGCCGTACAGGTCGCCCATCCCGGCGAGCTTCGACCCGGCGTGCACCTCGGCGAGCGACGGGTCGACCACCACACGGTCGCCGATCGACACACCGTCGACCTCCGATCCCAGCTCGACGACCGTACCGACGACGTCCATACCGGCGATGTGCGGCAGCGCGAAGCCCGGCATGGCGAACCAGCCGTTGCGCTGCACGACGTCGAGGTGGTTGAGGCTCGTCGCGGCCACCTGCACGATCACGTCGCGTGCGCCGGGCGTGGGATCCTCGACGTCGACGTACTCCAACACCTCGGGTCCGCCGGGTCGGTGGTACAGCAGGGCTTTCACGTGGTTCTCCAGGGATGGGTGCGGGTGCGGGTGGTGGTGATCAGGTGAGGCCGCGGACGAACGGCTGTGCGAGCGCCCGCGGCTGGCGGGTGCGGGCGGCGAAGACCGCGGTGACGAGCAGGGCCACGATGTAGGGCAGGCTCGCGGCGAGTTGGGCGTTGATGCGATAGCCGAGCACCGGCAGCGTCTGCTGCAGGGCGAAGAAGTAGCCGAAGAGCACGCACCCGATGAGCGTGCCGCGCAGCGTCCAGCCGCCGAAGATCACCGCCGCGATCGCGATGATGCCCTTCAGCCCGACGTGACCGGCCTCGTACCCGGCGATCGAGATCTGGCCGAGTACCAGTACACCGCCGCCGAGCCCGGCGCACGCACCGGCCACCATGATCGCCTCGCGTCGACGGCGGTTCACGTGGATGCCCGACACGTCGGCCGACTGCGGGTTGTCGCCGACCGAACGGATCTCGAGACCCCACCGGGTGCGGAACACGAGCCACCACGCCAACGGCACGATCGGCACGATGAGGTACATCGGCCAGGGTTGACCGAACAGCGCCTCACCGATCAAGGGGATGTCGTGCAGCAGCGGCACCTTCGTCGGCTTCACGACCGAGGTGACCGCCTCCCAGCGACTGTCGAGGAACAACGCCAACCCGAGCACGAACAGGTTGAGCGTGAGGCCGACGACGAACTGATCGATGCTGAGCTGGTGGCTGAGGTGGGCCTGCACCAGCGAGACCACGACGCCGGCGACGACGCCGATCGCGAGTGCGAGCGGCACGTTGTCGAACGCCCCCCACGCGACCGCGGAGCTGTAGGCGCCGCCGATCATCATCGCCTCGATCGAGATGTTGAGCGTGCCGGCACGCTCGGCGATCCACTCGCCGACGGCTGCGAACGCGAGCACGATCGCGAACCGCATCGCCGACTGGTACATGGCCTCCGAGGTCAGCACGTCGCCGACGGCGGATGCAGCGCTGGCGAGCACGACGCCCATCATGCCGATCATGCCGATCATCGGGCCACCGCCACGACGGGCTCGTCGGTCGACACGGGCGCGGGCGGCGGGCTCACCCGGCGCCGTTGGATCGCCACGATGGCGGGCGGCACGAGCAAGGCCAGCACGAGCAGCGAACGCACGACGTCGACGATCGACCGCTCGACACCGGTGGCCGCGAGGAAGCCGGACCCGGTGCGCAGGGCACCGAACACGAGGGCGACCGGGATGCAGGCGAGCGGCCGGTTGCGGGCGACGAGCGCCACGAGCAGACCCTCCCATCCCACGTTGTTCGCGAATCCGGGGGTGTAGCGGTAGTTGGCGGTGCCGGCGGCGAGCATGGTCGCGCCGGCGAGCCCGGCGAAGGCACCGCTGAGCATCAGCGCTGACGCACCGGCCAGCACGACGGGCACGCCGATGCGCTGGGCCGTGCGCGGGTTGCGCCCGAGCACGGTGAGGCGGAAGCCCCACGTCGACCGGCTGAGCAGCACCGACACCACGACCGCGAGCACCACGGCGAGCACGACCGACCAGGGGAAGGCGTTGCCGAAGATGCGGATGAACCCGATCCGGGTGTCGGGATCGAGCTGGGTGCTCGTCTGCACCCGGTTGGGTTTGTTCGGGTCGTCGTCGAGCAGCAGGAACGTGCGGGTGAGCAGATAGCCGGTGCCCTGGGACGCGATGAACACGAGCAGGAGGGTCGAGATCACCTCGGGCACCTTGCGCCAGTACTTCAGCAGTGCCGCGATCCCGGCCCACACGGCCCCGCCGACCACGCCGCCGAGCAGCGCGAGCACGAGGACGAACGGCCCGCTGCTCTGCGTGGCGACATAGGTGGCCGTGGCGGCGCCGACGGCGAGCTGGCCCTCCTGGCCGATGTTCACCAGCCCGGCGCGGGTGGAGATGATCGCGCCCAGCGCGACGATGAGCAGCGGCGCCGATTCGGCGAGGGTGTCACCCCACCGGCCCGGCTTGCGGATGCTGCCGTCGATCAGCGCCGTGAACACCTTCCGCCACGGACCGCCGGTGACCGCGATCAGCAGTGCGGACAGGGCGAGGGCGAGAGCGACCGCGAGGACGTAGAGCGCGACGAGCTTCGCGCCGCGCACCATCTTCGGGCTCCTGGTCCCGTTCGAGCTCATGCGGATGCTCCCGTGGGTTCGTCGATGCCGACGCCGCCGAGCAGCAGCCCCAGCCGTTCGGAGGTGGCCTCGCGTCGGTCGAGTTCGCCGATGGCACGCCCGCGGGAGAGCACCACGATCCTGTTCGACAGGGCGAGGATCTCCTCCAGTTCGGTGGAGATCAGCAGCACGGCGATGCCGCTGTCGGCGGCGGCACGGAGACGGTTGCTCATGTACTCGATCGCACCCACGTCGAGACCCCGGGTGGGCTGCGCCGCGACGAGGACCGTCGGTCGGTGGCCGAGCTCGCGGGCGAGGACGACGCGCTGCTGGTTGCCACCGGACAGGCTGCCGAACGGCGCGTCAGGACCGGCCGCCTGGATGTCGAACTCCCGCATCAACTCGACGGCACGGGCCCGCATCCGCTTGCGGTCGATGAGGCCCATCCGTGCCGTCGAGTCGATGCGGTCGAGCACCAGGTTCTCGGCCACGCTCATGTCGAGCACGCAGCCCGAGTCGTGGCGGTCCTCGGGGATCACGCCGATCCCGAGGTCGGCCATGCACCCGGCGCGCCCGGTCCGAGCAGTGGTGCCGTTCACGCTGACGCTGCCGCCGTCGAGGGTGACGAGGCTCGACAGCAGGTCGCCGAGCTCGCGCTGGCCGTTGCCCTCCACGCCGGCGATACCGACGATCTCGCCGGCACGGACCTCGATCGAGAGGTCGTCGAGCACGGTCACGCCGTCGCGCACGAGCCGCGCCCGGTCGATGCTGAGCACGACGGGGCGAGCGGCGCGATCGGAGGCGGCGACGGCAGCAGCGGCCTCGTCGCGCTCGGCGCGCAGCGCCTGGTCGGCGGCCGTGCCTTGGTCGATCAGGTCGGTTGCACCGAAGGCCGCAGCACTGGTGCGCAGGCTCACCTCGCGCCCCACCATCGCCTTGGCGAGCGCCGGCGCGGTCGCCTCGACGGTGCGGCTGCGCTCGACGACGCGACCCTGGCGCATGATCGTGATGCGGTCGGTGGCGTGCAGGATCTCGGCCAGTTTGTGGCTCACGAGCGCGACGGCCCGCTGCTCAGCGGCGACCACGTCGCGCAGTGTGGTGAACAGCTGCTCGCTCTCGGCCGGCGTGAGCACCGACGTGGGCTCGTCGAGGATGAGGATCTTGGGGTCGCGGCGCAGACACTTGATGAGCTCCACGCGCTGACGCAGGCCTGCGGAGAGTTCACCGACGCGACGGTCGGGATCGATCTCGAGGCCGTAGTGATCGGCCGTCTCCATCACCTGGCGACGGGCGGCCGAGCGGTCGAACTTGGAGGCGTCACCGAGGAGCACGTTCTCCCACACGGTGAGTGCCTCGACGAGGCTGAGGTGCTGGTGCACCATGCCGATGCCGAGCTCTGCGGCAGTCTGCGGATCGTGGATCACGACCTCGCGCCCACCGAGTTCGACGGTGCCGTCATCGGGCTGCACCAGCCCGATGAGGATCTTCATGAGGGTCGACTTCCCGGCGCCGTTCTCGCCGAGGATGCCGTGCACCTCGCCGGGCAACAGTTCGAGGTCGACGCCCGCGCACGCGACGACGGAGCCGTAGCGCTTCGTGACGCCGGTCAGCCGGACGGCGGGGGCGAGCGCCGCAGCGCCCGCCCCCTCCATGCCGAATGCTCCGCGTCCGTCGGACGGGGATGCGGTGGACAACTCGTCAGCCGCCCGAGTACGCCTGGCCCTTGATGGCACCGAAGTCGGCGGCGAAGTCGCCGGCGGCGATCTGCGCGTAGACGTCGTCCATGGCGGCCTGCTGCTCGGGGGTCGGGTCGCAGATCTCTGCGCCCGGCTCCGGGTCGATGCCCACGCGGAACACGCGCACGCCACCCTCTTCGAGGGTGCCGTCGAGGATCTCCCTGAGGATCACTGCGAGGTAGTCGCCGCCGTCGAACCTGACCTGGATCTGGTAGTCGAGGTCGTCACGGGCGCACGCGTTCGAGGCACCGGCCGACATGGTGATGATGCCCGCCTCGTTGGCGAGCTTCACGAGCGGCTCGTGTGCGCCGCCGAGATACGGGTACACCGCGTCGGCCCCGTTCGTGATCGCACCGTTGAGTGCCTCCGTGGCACCGGCGGTGTTGTCGAAGTCGAACGGGAACGCACCGGACGGGATGTACGTGTTCGTGAATGCCGGATCGACGGCCTTGAGGCCCATCTCGTAGGCGAGGTAGGCCTCCTTCTCGAAGTTCAGGTCGCAGCAGCCGATGAACGCGGTGGAGTCGCCGCCGGACTCCTGCAGGAGCAGACCGGTGGCGTAGCCCGCGGTGTAGCTGATCTCCGACGAGTCGTCCTGGCTCTGGGCGAGGCCGGGGGTCTCCGGGTAGCCGGCGCCGCAGTTGCAGTACCAGAAGATGTCGGGGTACTGCGGGATCAGATCGGCCAGCGGATCGGCGATCTCGCTCGCGCCCACCAGGATCACGTCGACACCCTGCTCGGCCAGGTTGGCGAGCTCGGTTGCGGCGTCCTCGGTCGTGATGTTGTCGACGACGATCGGTTCGGCGAAGCCGTTCTCCTCGGAGATGGCGGTCGCCTTGTCGACCAGCGCCTGGTAGTACGCGCCGTCGTCGCGAGGCCCTGCGGCTGCGACGCCGAACAGCACGGTGCCGTCACCGTTGGTGTCGAGATCGATGCCCTCACCGGCCGGAGCGGCCGTGGTGTCGGTGGTCTCCTCGGCGGCCGTCGTGGCCGGCGCCTCGGCAGCGGTGGTCGCCGGGGCGGCCTCGGTCGCGTCGGTCGCTGCCGCGGTGGTCTCCGTGGTCGCGCTGTCGGGGGT
>JBILUM010000090.1:0-7356 GCA_044370995.1 Ilumatobacteraceae bacterium
CACTCGAAGCGCCACCGGCCGTCGCACACCCCCTCGGTGTGAATCCTCGTTCGGGCTACTTGCTCGACTCCTCCAACGCACGCCGTACGAGCACCTTGGCGAGGTGCACGCGGTACTCGACCGATGCGTTCAGGTCCTTCTGCGGATCGGCGTCGGTTGCGGCGAGCTCGGCGGCATCGGCCACCGAGGCGCCCGACGAGATCGCGTTCGCCACGCTCGTCGCGAGCACCGGCGTGGCGCCCATGTTCACCAGACCCACCCCGCTCTCGTTGCCGCGACGCCATGCGGCGACACCGACGATCGCCCAGTCCTGGGCACGGCGGTTGAACTTCTGGAAGCTCCAGCCGGCGCCGTTCATCTTCGGGACGCGGATCTCGGTCAGCATCTCGTCGGGCTCGAGCGACGTGGTGAAGAAGCCCTGGAAGAAGTCGGACGCGGCGATCTCGCGAGTGCCGTTCGGACCCTGGGCGATGTACGTCGCCCCGAGCGCCAGCGTGGTGGCCGGCAGGTCGCTGGCCGAGTCGCTGTGGGCGATCGAACCACCGATCGTGCCGCGGTGGCGCACCTGGGGGTCGCCGACGTGTCCGGCGGCGTGCGCGAGGAGCGGGGCGTGCTCGGCGAGCACGGTGCTCGTCTCGACGTCCATGTGGCGGGTGAGCGCACCGATCGCGATGTGGTCGCCGGCGTCGCGGATGTACGACAGGTCGCTGAGGCGGCCGATGTCGACGAGCACGCTGGGCTGGGCCATGCGGAGCTTCATCATCGGGAGCAGGCTGTGCCCGCCGGCGATGAACTTCGCGTCCTCGCCGTGCTGGCCGATGAGACTGATGGCGTGTTCGGCCGATTCGGCGCGGACGTAGTCGAATGCTGCGGGGATCACTTCATTGCTCCTTGGGCGGATTGGATGGTCTTCCAGACGGTCTGCGGGCTGGCGGGCATCGGCATGTCGGTGACACCGAGGCCCGAGAGTGCGTCGACGATGGCGTTGATGACCGCGGGTGCGGCCCCGATCGTGCCAGCTTCGCCGATCCCCTTCACGCCCAACGGGTTGGTCGGGGAGGGGGTGATGGTGTGGCCGAGGGTGATCGACGGGACGTCGCTCGCTGCCGGCACGAGGTACTCGGCGAGGTTGGTCGCCTTGGGTTGGCCGTCCTCGTCGAACACGGCCTCTTCGTACAGCGCCTGGGCGAGGCCCTGCACGACGCCGCCGTGCACCTGGCCGTCGACGATGAGCGGGTTCACCTGGTTGCCGCAGTCGTCGACCGCCACATAGGTGAGCACGTCGACATCGCCGGTCTCGGTGTCGACTTCGACCACACAGATGTGGGTGCCGAACGGCCACGAGAAGTTCGGCGGGTCGTAGGTGACCTGCGCCTCGAGGTTGGGCTCGAGGCCGTCCGGCAGGTTGTGGGCCGTGAACGCCTCGAACGCGATCGCCGCGAGCGGCATCGTCTTGTCGGGCGAACCCTTCACCGAGAAGCTGCCGCCCACGAACTCGAGGTCGTCCTCGTTGGCCTCGAGTTGGTGCGCTGCGATCTTCTTCGCCTTGTCGATCACCTTGTCGCAGGCCATCGCCACGGCCACGCCGCCGACGGGCAGCGAGCGCGAGCCGTAGGTGTCGAGGCCGAGCGGGGCGATCGCGGTGTCGCTGTGCAGCACGTCGACGTCATCGGGATCGACGCCCATCTTCTCGGCGACGATCATGCTCCACGCGGTCTCGTGACCCTGACCGTGCGGCGCCGTGCCGGTGACCACCTGGATCTTGTTGGTGGGCAGCACCCGCACCGTGGCGGACTCCCAGCCGCCGGCGGAGTAGTTGAGCGAGGCGAGCACCCGCGACGGTGCGAGGCCGCACATCTCGAAGTAGCTGCTGATCCCGATGCCGAGGCGCTTGGTTGCACCGTCGACGTTCTGGGTCTGCTGACGTGCGCGCAGCCCGGCGTAGTCGGCGAGCTCACATGCCTTGTCGGCGGCGAGTTCGTGGTCGCCGCTGTCGTAGGTGAGGCCGCTGAAGGCCACGTACGGGAACTGCTCTTTCCGGATGAAGTTGCGCTTGCGCAGCTCGAGCGGATCGACGCCGATCTTCGCCGCCAGCGCGTCCATCGCCCGCTCGATCGCGTAGGTGGCTTCGGGGCGACCAGCCCCCCGGTAGGCGTCGGTGGGGGTGAGCGTGGTGAACACCGAGGTGCAGCTGAAGTCGTAGGCGACCGGCAGGTCGTACACGCCGGCGTACAGGAACGCCCCGAGGATCGGGATGCCCGGCGTGACCAGCTGCAGGTAGGCGCCCATGTCGGCGAGCAGCCGAACCCGCACCGCAGTGAGCTTGCCGTCGGCATCGGCGGCGAGTTCGATGTGCTGGCGCTGCGCCCGGCCGTGGATGGAGGCCTGGGTGTTCTCGGTGCGCTCCTCGTTCCAGCGCACCGGCACCTTGTGCTTGCGGGCGAGTGCGGTGCAGAGGAGCTCCTCGGCGTACACGTTCAGCTTGGCGCCGAAGCCACCGCCGACCGCCGGTGCCACGACCCGGAGCTGGTGCTCGGGGATGCCGAGCGTGAGCGCGGTCATCACCTTGAGGATGTGGGGCACCTGGGTGGAGCTGTACAGCGTGATGTCGCCGCCGAAGGGCTGGGGCACCGCGGCGACCGCACGCGGTTCCATGGCCATCGGGATGAGCCGCTGGTGCACGTAGTGCTCGCTCACCGTGTAGGTGGCCTCGGCGAAGGCGCGGTCGACCTGACCCTCGGCACCCTCGCACTTGAGTTCCCACGTGTAGCTCTTGTTGGTGCCGAGCTCGTCGTGGATGACCACCCGGTCGCTCAGCGCGTCCTCGAGGTCGACCACGGCGGGCAACGGCTCGTACGAGACGTCGATCGCCTCGAGCGCATCGCGGGCCACCGCATCGCTGGTGGCGAGCACGCACGCCACCCCGTCGCCGACGTAGGCGGCCTTGGCCACGGCGAGCGGGGAGTGGGCCGGGTTCTTCATGTCGGCCGTGACCGGCCAGGCGCACGGCATCGGCCCTGCCCACAGCGGGACGAGGTCGGCGCCGCTGTACGCGGCGACCACGCCGGGCATCGCGAGCGCGGCGCTGACGTCGACGCTCAGGATGCGGGCATGGGCATACGGGCTGCGCAGCACGGCGAGGTGCAGCGCGCCGGGGATGTTCAAGTCGTTGGTGTACTTCGCCTCACCGGTGAGCAGCGCAGGGTCTTCCTTGCGCAGACGGCGCTTCCCCAGCACCGTCGTCACCGGTGTCGCGGTCTCGGTTGTCGTCATGTCGGGCCCCCTCCCGATCAGGTCACTCGCCGCCGGCGGCGGCCAGGACTGCCTGCACGATGTTGTGGTAGCCGGTGCACCGGCACAGGTTGCCCTCGAGCCCGAGCCGGACCTCTTCCTCGGACGGATGCGGGTTCTCCTGCAGCAGGCTGGTGGCGGCCATCACCATGCCGGGCGTGCAGTAGCCGCACTGCAGGGCGTGGTTCTCCATGAACGCCTGCTGCATCGGGTGCATCGTGCCGTCGGCGGCCGCCATGCCCTCGATGGTGGTGACGTCGGCGCCGTCGGCCTGCACCGCGAGCACGGTGCAGCTCTTCACGGCCTCACCGTTCAAGTGGAGGCTGCAGGCGCCGCACGACGACGTGTCGCACCCGATGTTGGTGCCGGTGAGGCCGAGGACCTCACGGACGTAGTGGACGAGCAACGTGCGCGGCTCGACGTCGCTGTCGTGCGCGGTGCCGTTGACGGTGACGCGGATCTGCATGGCGCTTCCTTCTCATGTCGTGGTGATGTCGTAGTGATGTCGAGTGATGTCATGTCGGCACGGCCTCGGCCGTCGCGACCGCGTGGTCGGAACGGACGTGGACGGGCTGCCCCCAGTGGCGAGCCAATCATGCACCATTTCGAGCAGTGCCGTGGCACGGGCGGTGCAGATCGGTCGTGGCCGCTGCGCCGGGAGCGGGGCGCGACCGGGGAACAACGACAAACCCCCATGTCGATCAGTCGGATGATTGCTTCGGCTCTGGGTCGCTTCGCTATAGTTCGCGGCAGTGACCGACATCGATGACATCGCTCTCCACCGTCTCCGCAAGGACGGCCAGCGGCTGACGACCGGGCGTCAGCTCATTCTCCGCACCCTCGAAGAGGCCAGCGGACCCGTGACCATTCCCATGATCCTGCAGCGTCAGCCGACGTTGGCACAGAGTTCCGTGTACCGGAACCTCGCCGTGCTCGAGCACGCAGGGTTGGTGAGCAAGATCTCCATGGGTGACGAACACGCCCACTACGAACTGGGTGAGGAGATCACCAATCACCATCACCACCACACCGTCTGCACGTCGTGCGGTGCGGTGCGTGACGTGACGCTCTCGGCCGCCGCCGAGCGTTCGCTGGAACGGGCGCTGCAGGACGCAGCGTTCGGCCAGTCGTTCGAGCTGCACCACCACCGCCTCGACCTCCTCGGTCGTTGCGATGCGTGCGTCGCCGCCACCGCGAACTGACCTCTGGCGCGCCCGTCAGTTCGTTGTCCGGCTCCGCTCGACGGCCGTGTCGTAGCACCGCTCGTAGGCCGAACACGAGGTCGACCAGGCGAACCGCTCGACGGCCAGTCGGCGTGCATCGCTCCGGCTCGCCTCGCCGTCGGCCAGCACCGCGTCGATCGCTGCGTCGAAGCTGTCCACACCGTCGGCCACCCGGAACCCGCCTCGCGCTGCGCCCGCAATGTCGGCATAGGTGGGGTCGTCCGACAACACGACCGGCAGGCCGCACGCCAACGCCTCCTGGGCGACGACCGGGAATCCCTCGCCGCGCGACGGCAGGACCAGCACGTCGGCTGCCCGCATGTGGGCCGCGACGACCGAACGGTCCTGCGTCCCGAGCACGGTCGCGCCGCCGGTCGCCGCTGGCGTCGTGCCGGGTCCGATGAGCAGCACCTGCGTGCCGTCGCCGCGGCGAGCGGCGAGTGAGAGCACGGTGGACAACCCCTTCTTCTCCACGAGGCGACCGACGAACAGCACCCTCGGGCGGTCGTCCCACCCGAGCGCCGCACGTTCGGCCGATCGTTCGGCCGGCGTCGCCGGCGTGAACCGGTCGGTGTCGATGCCGTTGGCGATCACCGGTACGTCGCGGTGTCGTCCGAGCCGGGAGAGTTCGTCGGACACCCGAGCGTTGAGCGCGACGAGCGCATCGGCAGCGCCCACGGTCCGTCGGCCGATGCCGGCGATCGCGAGACGCTCGACGGTGTCGACCACCGGGTTGTCGTAGTCGACGTGGCCGACGTGTTCGGTGATCACCAGACCCGTGCCGGTCCGTCGGCGGCGCCGCCGCGCCGCCGCGATGGTCGGGTGGTAGAGGATTCCGTGGGCGTGCACCACGTCCGCCCACGCCCACAGGCGATCGAGTTCGGGTGCCAGCGAGCGGCCGAACAGGGGCCACGGGACGTGCATCGCCTCGAGCCGACCCCAGGCCGGGATGCGGACCATGCTGCCGTCGGTCGCCGGTTCGACGCCCGCCGGCAGCGCGCTGGTGAGGTGGACCACCTCGTGCCCGCGGCGCCGCAACGCGTCGCACAGTCCGTCGACGGCGGTCTCGATCCCGCCGACGTGCGGCAGGCCGTAGTGCGTCGTGATCGCGATCCTCATGGCCGTCGACTCGTCCGTGGCGTGGCGTGGCGTGGCGTGGTGGCCCAACGGTCAGCCCGCGGCCCGGCCGTCGAGCGAACGCCGTGCGCCCTCCATCACGTCGTGCATCAGACGGAGCACGGCCAGCGCGTCGGCGCCGCCGATGTCCTTCGCCGCTCGACCGGTGGTGGCTGCCTCGACGAACCTGCGGAAGACCTCGTCGTTGCCGTACGACAGCTTGCCGCGCAGATGCGGCAGGCCGTTGCGCACGTACCCGCCCCAGTGGGCGAGGGTGCCGCGCAACGAGGTTCCGAGCACGGCCTTCGTCTCGTGGAGTCCGTCGTCGGGCAGGAAGACCGCGATGTCGCGGAAGACGTCGCAGATCGCCGTGCCCCGCGTGCCCGACACCACCACGTGCCACTCCGACACAGCGGCCTCGAAGTTCATCTGGACGATCACCGGCACGGTCGCGCCGGGGACCCGGCGAGACGGTCGAGCGCTGAAGTGTGCCTCGAGCACGCTCGGCGTGCTGGCCGCTGGATCGCTCGACGGATGGGCGACGACCGTCACCGGCTGAAGCGTGTCGCCGCTCAACCGGCGCACGAGGTAGAGCAGGTGCGGCGCCTCGTCGTAGAAGAGCCCGAACGGAAGGTCGTCGTACCAGGTGGGTAGGCGGCGGTTCGGGTTCGACATCTGGATGGCGTGCACCATCCGCAGGTCGCCCAGCCGTCCCGAGGCGATCCACTTCTCCACCTTCGCGAACGAGGACGCGAACTGGAAGTTGTGAACGATGGCGAGCTGCTTGCCGGATCGCTCGGCCAGCGCGAGCAGCTCCTCGCCCTCGGCGACGGTCATGGTGAACGGCTTCTCGGTCAGCACATGCTTGCCGTGCTCGAGCGCGTCGGTCGCCACGCGGTGATGGGCGAACGGCGCCGTGCCGCACACGACCGCGTCGCTCGTCGCGAAGAAGGGTGCGGCCGACGGCAGATCGCCGGCGAACCACGGGACGCCGATCGCCTCGGCGGCAGCACGCGCCCGTTCGGGCGAGCGGTCGACCACGCCGGCGATCCGGACGCCAGGGTGCGCCTGGAGCGTGGGGATGTGGCGATGGGTGGACACCCAACCGGCTCCGACGACGATGACCGACAGGACCATGGGCTCGCTCCTCGTGCAGATCCCGCACGCGATGCGTGCCTCGGATGCCGCAGCGGCCGCTCCGGCATCGCCCACTCTCTCGCCGGGAGCGGCCCCTCGTGCTGTGCACGGGGCCGAATGGGCCATATGGCCTGTCCGGCGGGCCCGAGGACCTGGCCGCCCGGGGCATCGGTAGTCTCCAGAGCGTGCCAAAGGCGGGTGCATCTCAGGCGGCACGTCGACGGGCGAAGCCCCGGGTGGTGTCAGGTGCGAAGGCACCGACGACATCCTCCGGGCCGGCGTCCGTCGGCGGGGCGGCCGATCAGGCCGATCTGGTCGATCAGGTCGATCAGGTCGATCAGGTCGATCAGGTCGACGAACCGACCGACGCGCGCGCCGCGGGCCGCGCCGAAGCACCGAGCGGGCACGCGGCCGATCCTGCGGCGGAACCGACCGAACCGACCGAACCGACGACATCGCCGGGATCGCCGGGATCGCCGGGATCGCCGGGATCGCCGACATCGCCGGGATCGCCGGGATCGCCGGCGGCGTCGCGATCGGCGACAGCTGTGGGTTCGGCGGCGCCGGCCGAACTGAAGAAGCCGAAGCG
>JBILUM010000091.1:0-7350 GCA_044370995.1 Ilumatobacteraceae bacterium
ACCCCGACGGATGCGGCCGGCGAGGCTCGTCTGGCGATGGGCGAGCACGGTCTGCGCGACGGGCCACCCGTCACCCGGCTCCCCGATGCGCTCGTCGGCAGACACCGTCGCTCCTTGGAAGACCACCACCGACACGCCGCTCGAGAGCCGCTGCACGCTGACCGTCGGCTGGGTGACGTCGACCACGAAGCACGAGAGCCCCTCGCGGCCGGTGGACCCCTCCTCGGTGCGGACGAACACGAGGCCGCGATCGGCGAGGTCGGCGTCGGTGGACAGCTTCACGGCGTCGACCGACCAGGTGGCGCGAGCGCCGTCGGTGCCGACGGTGCGTGCGGCCGTCGACACGGTGCCGCCCACGTCGTCGCGGGCCTCCGGCTCCTCGAGGAGCAGACACCAGTTCGAGGTGCCGTCGACGATCGACCCGAGCCACCGGTCGCGCTGGGCCTGGGTGCCGTGATGGCGCAGGGTCGACCCGACGAGGTGCACCCCGACGCCCGACAGCGGCGGCGCGATGGCGGCGACCCGGGCGAGCTCGTCCTCGATGATCCCCTGGATCGTCGTGGTCGCGCCGATGCCGCCGAGCGGCGTGGCCCACGTGGGCACGGTGAGGCCGGCGTCCGCGAGGCGGTGCCACCACTCGCGCAGCGTGATCGACACCGACCAGTTGGCGGTGATCCACTTGCGGACCGACGCACGGAAGGCGTCGCGGTCGTCGACGGGCCAGGATTCTCGGTCGAACGCAGGCATCGAGGCGACGGTACCAGCTGGCTTCGCGAACCCCCGTCTACAGTGCCGAGCGTGGCCGCATTGACCGAAGCTGAACGCTACCGATTCGACCTCCAGGGGTATCTGGTTCGTCGTGGCGCGCTCGCCGCCGACGTCGTCGAACTGCTCGTCGAGGTGTGCGGTCGGCTCGAACGCCCCGTCCCCGGAACCACGGTCGCGTCGCAGCGATTCACCGACTTCCTCGCCGAGGCGCCCGAGCTGCGCTGGCTCATCGACCACGCCGCGGTGTTCGAGATCGTGCGCGAGCTGTGCGGTGGCAACGTCCGGCTCGACCACTCGTACGGCATCCAGATGCTGCCCGGCACCACAGGCCTCGGCCTCCACGGCGGCGGCACCCCGTACGATCCGGCGCAGTACTACGTGGCCCGGGGCAACCGCACCTACCACGGGCTCATCGCCGTGATGTGGGCGCTCGTCGATCACCCGGAGGGCGCTGGCTTCTGCTGTGTGCCCGGCTCGCACAAGGCCTCGTTCGCGTTGCCCCACGGCGTCGACGACCTCGTGAAGCCGGTCCCGCTGAAGGCCGGCGACATGGTCGTGTTCACCGAAGCGCTCACCCACGGCACCCTGCCCTGGCGGGCCGAGCACCAGCGGCTCGCCCTGCTGTACAAGTACGCGCCCGGCCACCTGTGCTGGAGCGAGTACACCGGTTGGGGTCCCGAGGTGCTCGACCGGTGCAGCCCCCGCCAGCGCCTGATGCTGCAGCCGCCGTCGGTCGGCCGACACCAGCCCGTCGTCTGACGCCCCGGCACGCACCGGCGCACGTCGTGGTGTGAGAATCGCCGCATGAGCGAGCCGCACGACCTCGAGGCCGAGCAGTACCAGGACTTCCGGATCACCTTCGACAGGGCGGGAACACGCACGCCCGATCATCCGACGCGTCCAGAGATCCAGCTCCTGTCGGAGGACTTCTACGCGAACTTCGACGAGCTCACCGCCTGGATGCGCGCCGAAGCGCCGATGTACTGGGACGACGCCACCGGCATCTGGGGTGCCGCGGCACACGCCGACATCATGCGGATGAGCCGCGACTGGCGCACGTTCTGCTCGGGCAAGGGCTCGCGCCCCGAGAGCTCGGTGCCGTCGATGATCAACTTCGATGCGCCCGAGCACACCCGCCGTCGCCGCCTCATCAGCGCCGGCTTCACCCGCCGTCGCGTGGAGGATCATGAGCCCTACATCCGCGCCAAGGTCACCCAGCTGATCGACGCGGTGATCGACCGGGGCGAGTGCGACGTCGTCGCCGATCTCGCCACGCCATTGCCGATGTACATGATCGGTGAGCTGATGGGCCTCCCCGAGGAGGACCACCACACCCTGCTCCACTGGAGCGATCTGTTCGCCACGGGCGGGGCCGAGGTGCGGACCGAGGTCGAGCAGGCCGTTCGCGACTGGTGGGTGTACATCACCGAGAAGATCGAGCAGCGCCGCGGCGGTGAGGGCACCGACCTCGTGAGCCTGGTGGTGAACCCGGCCGACGGCGAGGAGCCGCTGACGGACGTCGACCTCGTGTTCGAGACGATGCTCGTGCTGGTGGGTGGCGACGAGACCACCCGTCACGTCATCTCCGCCGGTGTCGCCGCGCTGCTGCAACACCCCGATCAGCTCGCCGCCCTGCGTGCCGATCCGTCGCTGATGTCGTCCGCGATCGAGGAGATGCTGCGCTGGGCCACCCCCGTGCGCAACATGAACCGCACCGCGACGGCCGACGTCGAGGTCAACGGGCAACAGGTGCGCGAGGGCGACCGGATCCTGCTGCTGTACCCGAGCGGCAACCGTGACGAGTCGGTGTTCATCGATCCGTTCCGCTTCGACATCCGCCGCACCCCGAACGACCACGTGGCCTTCGGTGCCTACGGTCGGCACCACTGCCTCGGGGCACCGCTCGCCCGGCTCGAACTTCGTGTGCTGTTCGAGGAACTGCTCCGTCGCTTCGACGATCTCGAGCTCGCGACCGACGAGCCCCTCCCGCAGCGGCGCGGCAACTTCGTGCTCGGGCTCAACCAGGTGCCGGTGCGCTTCCGCGCCGCCGGCTGATCACCCGCGGGCTGAAACCGTCGCCCCCAGCGGGCGCGTCTCGGACGTGCCCCGCTCGAGCACATCGGCGACCAGCAGCACCTCGGCGAGCAGGTCGGCCGGCAGCGGGTCGTCGACATCGGGTGCCGCCGCCGTGGACGGTGGCAGGTCGTCACCGACGAGCAGACCCGACCCGACCGCCACCCGATGACCACGAGCGTCGAGATCGCCGGTGAACGCCCGAGCGATCTGCACGCGCCGATGCGCCGCGAGCAGATCGAGCAGTGCCTCCCGGTCGCGTCGGAGCAGCGCGGCGTCGACGGGGTCGTCAGGGGTCGCGGCCGCGAGCCCGGCGAGGGCGGTGTCGAGCGGCCCGGGTCGATCGGCGGCAGCATCGTCGAGGAGTGCGATCACGTCGTCGCTGACGATGCCGGCACCTGCGAGGCGGCGGATGCACGACACCGCCGCCGCTGCCGTCACCCGATCGGCGACCGGGCCGAGATGGAGGCCGCCCGCGGCGGCCGAACGCACCACGGCGGCCTTGAGCGAACGCGGCGTCGCCTCCACCCGGACGTGGACCGCCGCATCACCCATCACCTCGCGCCGCTGCAACCGCGGACGGTGCGCGTGCAGCAACCGCTGACGGGCGACGGCGCGCCCGATCGGCGACGGCACGTGGCGCACCTCCCAGCCGTACGTGTCGCGCAGCACCGAGGCGTGGACCGCCGAACCTGCGCGCGAGAACAGCTGCCGGACGTCGCGTCGGAGGTCGTCGGCCTCGCCCACCCACACCACCTGTCCCCGATCGTCGAGGCACGTGTACACGCCCGGCTCACGGGGCAGCGATGCGGTGTGGCGCAGCTTGGCCGCCCACTTGTGACCGGCCAGCCCCGGCAGGGCGCACAGGTCGTCGAGGCCCACCACGCCGAACGCGGAACTGCGCTCGATCAGCAGGTGCAGCAGATCGACGGTCGCAGCCGCGTCCTCGAACGCCCGGTGGCTCGGTCGGTGCTCGAACTCGAACCGTGCGGCGAGCGTGCCGAGCCGGCAGTCGTCGGCGTCGTCGCGCAGCAGGGCACGTGCGAGGTACATCGTGTCGACCACGTCGTCGCGGTCGAGCAGCGGCCGCTCGGCCCGGGCCAGCGCGGCGTCGAGGAATCGGATGTCGAACGAGATGTTGTGCCCGGTGATCACGGCGTCACCGATGAAGTCGACGAGCGACGGCAGCACCCCGTCGATGCCGGCATGACCGGGACCGACCAGCGTGTGGAACGTGCCGAGCCGCTCGCCGCCGCGCACCAGGATCGCCCCGACCTCGGTGATCTCGTCCCAGCCCGGGTCGGTGCCGGTGGTCTCGAGGTCGAGGACACAGAACGTCACCTGCGCGAGCGGGGTCGCAGATCGTGGGCCGGGGCGGGACACGTGCACCAGTAGAGCACGAACGCGTGTTCGTCTCCAACGACCGCTGTTCGAACTCGCCGGCCGGGGCGCCTCGGGTCGTGCAGACTGGCCCCATGCGCGTCGTCGAGCTCGATCATGTGGTGTTCCGGGTGACCGACATGGAGCGGTCGGTGCAGTGGTACCGCGACCTCCTCGGTCTCGAGGTCGTCCGCCTCGAGGAATGGCGTCGCGGTGAGGCGCCCTTCGTCTCCGTGCGTGTCACGGCCGACACGATCATCGACCTCCAGCTCGGCACCGTCGACGGCACCAACGTCGATCACGTCGCGCTCGTCGTCGACGACGTCGACCTCGCGGCACTGGCCGCGTCCGGCCGGTTCGGTGACGTCGATGCGCCGCGCCGACTGTTCGGCGCCCGAGGGGTCGGGATGGGGATCTACGTCCGCGACCCCGACGGTCACGGCATCGAACTGCGCACCTATCCCGACCCGCAGGCCTGACGCCCGTCCGCCCCGACGGCGGCCGCTCCTGTCAGCTCCCGTCAGCCGAAGACGACCGGCACGCTGCGCGGGCCCCGCACCTGGCCGCCGGCCCACGTGACCTCGGCGCCCTCGGGCACCGAGAACTCGGGGATCTGGCGCAGCCACTCCTCGATCGCGACGCGCACCTCCATGCGGGCGAGGTTCGAGCCGGCGCAGCGATGGATGCCCGCACCGAACGCGAGGTGGCGGTTGATCTGACGGTCGAGCACCACCTCGTCGGCCCGCTCGAACACGGCCGGGTCGCGGTTGGCCGCGGGGAAGTTGAGCAGCACCTTGTCGCCGGCGTGCATCGGGCATCCCTGGAAGTCGATGTCCTCGGTGACGACGCGGGCCATGGTGACGGGGGAGTAGGCCCGCAGCAACTCCTCGACGGCCGTGGGCATCAGCTCTGGCTCGGCGACCAGGCGCCGCCGGTCGGCCTCGTGCGTGGCGAGGTGCCACATCGACGAGCCGATCGCCGACCACGTCGTGTCGACGCCGGCGATGAGCGTGAGCGCGGCGATGCCGAGCACGATCTCGTCGCTCAGCGGCTCGCCCTCGTGCTCGGTGTGCACCAGCTCGCTGATGAGGTCGTCGCCCGGTTCGGTCTTGCGGCGCTGCACCTGCTCGTACAGATAGAGCCCGAGCGCCTCGGCGCCGGCCTCGCGACGCCGCTCGTCGTGCGCGAACTCGAGCACGTCGCGCACCCACCCGGTGAACGTGTCGCTCATCGCCTCGGGCACGCCGAGCACCATCGAGATGATGCGGACCGGGATCTGCTGGGCATAGTCGGCCGCAGCGTCGGCGCGACCGTCGGCCACGAAGCCGTCGACCAGGCCGCGACACAGATCGCGGGTGATCACCTCGAGCTCTTCGACCCGCCGATGGGAGAACCAGGGGAGCATCAGCCGCCGCGTCCAGGTGTGCTCCGGCGGGTCGACCGAGATCGGCGGCAGCACCGGGATGCCGCCCGCCGATGCAGGCTTCTCCTCTGCGTCGTCGGCCGGTGGCAGCACGCCCACGTCGCTCGAGCTGAAGTGGCCGATGTCGTGCGAGATCGCCATCACGTCGGCGTAGGTGGTCGGCAGCCACGACCCGCCCCAGCGTTCGGTGTGGGCCACCGGGCAGTTGGTGCGGAGGTCGTTCCAGATGAGGAACGGGTCACCCACGTAGTCGGGGTGGAAGATGTCGTAGTCGCGTGCCCAGTCGGTCACCGGATTGCCGGTCATGAACGTCCCCCAGCGGTCGTGCGGCCCCCTCGTCCCCCGAGTGGTACCGCGCTCGATGCGATGGTACCCCGGTCCTCCGCCGGGGATCGGCCGCCGGGGAGGTGCCCTCGGGCACAATGGACGGATGCCGAAGATCGCAACCGTCGCGCTGGTGGTGCGCGAGTACGACGAGGCCATCGAGTTCTTCGTCGGCGCACTCGGGTTCACCCTCGACGAGGACACCGACATGGGTGGCGACAAGCGTTGGGTGGTCGTGTCGCCGCCCCACGCCCCGCACGAGCAGGGCGCGGGCGCCTCACTCGTGCTGGCCCGAGCCGTGTCCGACGAGCAGGGCGCCGTCGTCGGCGCACAGGGCGGCGGCCGGGTCTGGCTCTTCCTGCACACCGACGACTTCGCCCGCGACCACGCCCGCATGACAGCGGCCGGCGTGCACTTCCGCGAGGAGCCCCGCCACGAGCCGTACGGCACCGTCGCCGTGTTCGAGGACCTGTACGGCAACCCGTGGGACCTCCTCCAGATGGCCGACCACGACGACCCTGCCGAGGTGGCGGCATGAGCGACCAGACCGATCCCACCGCGACGCCGCCCGGTCCCGATCCGCACGAGGAGTTCCCGGTCGGTTTCTTCACCCGGGTCGACGAAACGCCCGACACCGAGTTCTACGACAGCGACCGCTTCGTCACCCACATCGACGACCGCGCGATCGCTGCCGTCGGCCGGCTCTACCGCCAGCTCGGCATCGACGGCGTCGGGCCGGCCCGGTCGGTGCTCGACATCATGTCGTCGTGGGTGTCGCACTTCGTCGAAGCGCCGCCCGAACTGGTGGTGCTCGGCATGAACGAGCGCGAACTGCGCGCCAACCGCCAGGCGAGCGCGTACGTCGTCCACGACCTCAACGCGTCGGCCGCGATGCCCTTCCCCGACGACCGGTTCGACGCGGCGACGTGCTGTGTGTCGGTCGACTACCTGGTGCGGCCGATCGACGTGCTGCGCGAGGTCGCACGCGTCGTCAAGCCCGGCGGCACGGTCGTGTGCACGTTCTCGAACCGGTGCTTCCCGACCAAGGTGATCCGCGGATGGCTCGCGATCAGCGAGCAGCAGCGCTGCCACGTGGTCGGGCAGTACTTCCGGCACACCGGCGGCTATCACGAACCCCAGGCCGCGCTGTGCACGCCGACCGACGGCCTCGGCGACCCGCTGTACGCCGTATGGGCCGTGGTCCGTGAGCCGGAGCCGACGCCCGACGGCGAGCCCACCGAGGACGGCACCACCGCGTGATCACGCGGGCGTGAGCAACCAGTCGGTCGTGCCGATCGCGAACACGGCATCGCTCGTGAGGCCGACCAGCACCGCCGACAGGTCGGCCGACCTTCGCCCTCATCGTCGGGCCGCATCGCCAG